>CAZLTR010000184.1:0-7329 GCA_964562415.1 uncultured Hyunsoonleella sp.
CACCTATAAGACACTTTTAAAATTAAAAGGTGTGGGCGATTATACAGCAAGTGCTATCGCGTCGATTTGTTTTGGTGAAGCAACAGCTGTGGTAGATGGTAATGTGTACAGAGTATTGGCACGATACTTTGGTATCGATACTCCTATAAATACAACCGATGGTATTAAGCAATTTAAAGCCTTAGCTCAAGAGCTTATAGACAAGAAAGACCCTGCAACATTTAATCAAGCTATCATGGAGTTTGGCGCCATGCAATGTCGCCCCAAAACGCCAGATTGTTTGTTTTGTCCCTTGAGCACTTCTTGTATAGCTTACAATAAAGGGCGTATAGGGGAGCTTCCTGTAAAATTAAAAAAAATAAAGGTCAAGCAGCGTTATTTTAATTTTATAGTCTTTAAATCTAAGGATAATAAAACTGTGTTAGAGCAACGTGAAGGCAAAGGAATATGGCAAAACTTATACCAATTCCCATTAATAGAAACACCAACGCATAGTAGTTACGAAGATTGTCTTAAAGCTATAAGGACATTCCCTTACGTAAAAGACAAAATATTTAACCTTGTACAATACAATACAACCCCAAAACTACATAAGTTATCCCATCAACATTTACATATTACATTTTGGATTGTGAGTTTGGAGGAGGATTTAAAGCAAGGCATTTCGTTTAATGCATTAAAGACATATCCTGTACCTATCGTATTGGGAAAATTTATAGAAGCTTTTGGGTTTAGCGCTTAGGGCTAAACTCCATTAATGTTGGTTAGAGTTAAGCGATGTTTGCAAATAATTTTTTAATTTTAGTAAATCATAAATTTTTAGGAGAGCACTTAGCATTCCTATTTATAATATCAACCCCGTAAAGATTAATTCTTTACTTTTGTTATCCTTAATTTTGAAATTATGTCTGGTACGTTAAATAAAGTAATGCTCATAGGGCATTTAGGAGATGAAGTAAAAATGCATTATTTTGAAGGTGGTGGTTGTGTAGGGCGTTTTCCTTTGGCGACTAACGAAACTTATATGAGTAAACAAACCAATGAGCGTATTACAAATACCGAATGGCATAATATTGTAGTACGCAATAAAGGGGCAGAGATTTGCGAGAAGTATTTAAGTAAGGGCGATAAAGTTTATATTGAGGGGCGCTTAAAAACGAGAAAATGGACAGACGATAAAGGGAACGATAGGTACTCGACCGAAATACAGTGTTCTGATTTTACATTTTTAAGTACAAAAAATGAAAGTGCAGGGGCTTCTAATCCTAATGTTCCTAATGCCAGTACAACACCATCGACACCGTCGAGTTCTACACCTTCCGCAACAGAGGTAGATAATGATGATTTACCTTTCTAGTTTTGAATTTTAATTAAAACCAAAGTATTTGGACGCAGAACCTCCAAGTTTATTCCTTTTAATAGCTACAATAGATATATCTATTGTATCAGGATTTCTGTTATTAATCGTGCTTTTATGTTGCTCTGCCTTAATTTCTGGAGCAGAAGTTGCATTATTTTCTTTATCCAGAACAGATTTAGAGGCCAATCCAGATGTAGACAGTAAGTCTTTAAAAATTGTATTACAGCTGTTAGATCGTCCTAAAAAGCTTCTGGCTACCATATTGGTGGCTAATAATTTTATAAATATTGCCGTTGTTATATTGTTTGCCTATTTGGGCGATTTTTTATTTGGAGCAGTAACCAATCCTAAGCTTAAATTTGTGTTAGAAGTTGGAGTTGTTACCTTTTTAATTCTTTTGTTTGGGGAAATTTTGCCAAAAATATACGCAAGTAGAAATAGTATAAAGTTTGCCAGTTTTATGGCTTACCCCCTAAGAGCATTAGACATTGTATTGTCCCCAATAAGTTTGCCTATGCGAAGTGTTACTTTAAGCATACATAAAAAATTAGGGCGGCAGAAATCCAATTTAAGTGTTGATCAATTATCTCAAGCTCTAGAGTTAACCAGTAATGAAGACACTTCTAAAGAAGAAAAGAAAATATTACAAGGCATCGTGTCGTTTGGTAATACAGATACAAAACAGGTAATGCGACCAAGAATAGATATTTTTGCATTAAATATAGAAGCCACTTATAGTGATATTTTATCCGATATTGTTAAAAAAGGGTATTCTAGAATTCCTGTATACGAAGAAAACATAGATCATATTAAGGGGATTCTTTATGTTAAGGACTTGTTGCCCTATTTAGACCGAAGTCAGTTTGATTGGACACGTTTATTGCGTGCTCCTTTTTTTGTGCCTGAGAATAAAAAGCTAGACGATTTAATGGCAGAATTTCAAGAGAAAAAAGTGCATTTAGCAGTAGTTGTAGATGAGTATGGAGGCACCTCAGGTTTAATTTCTTTAGAAGACATTATTGAAGAAATTGTAGGAGATATAAGTGATGAGTTCGATGATGATGATTTAAACTATTCTAAGCTTGATGATAAAAATTATGTTTTCGAGGGTAAAACGGCTTTGAAAGATTTTTATAAAGTTATTAAGCTAGAAGATGATAGTATCTTTGAAGATGATAAGGGCGAAGCAGAAACGATTGCAGGCTTTGTATTAGAGATTTCGGGAAGCTTCCCTAAATTGCAGTCTAAGTTATTTTTTAGAGACTATGTATTTACCGTTGAGGCTATGGATAAAAAACGAATTAAGCGTGTTAAGGTTACAATTATTTAAGATGAGGGTTTTAATTGGTATAGGAGTGTTAATGATGATGGCTGTATCTTGTAGTAAAGATTATGTGCCTAAGCCTAAAGCGTTTTTAAGACTGCAATATCCTAAGCACAGCTACAAGACTGTGCAGCTTCCAGAAACTAATGTGAATTTTCAAGTAAATACCTTAGCCGAAGACGTTACCTTTAAAAGGATTCCTAGTACAACAAAAAGTTATGGTGTAAACGTGGTCTATAAGCCATTAAAAGCAACGGTGTTCCTAACTTATAAAGCCATAGAAGGTGATGCTCAAAATTTGAGAGCATTTTTGAGAGATGCCCAGAAGCTTACATTTGAACATACAAAGAAGGCCGATGAAATTCCTGCATATCCTTATGAAGATAAAACACGTAGAGTGTATGGAATTTTATCTGAAGTAAAGGGCAATGTAGCTTCACCTGTGCAATTTTATGTGACAGATAGCACACGCCATTTTTTAACAGGCTCATTATACTTCAAAGTAAAACCAAATTACGATTCTATTTTACCAGCGATACACTACGTTCAAAAAGACATGCGTAGAATTATGGAAAGTTTAGATTGGAAATAGCCTTTTTGAGGTAAAAACAGCTTTTGAAAGTACTCATTTTCTTCTATTTGTTTTTTTAGTGTTATATTATTAGATAATATCTCGTGTTGAGGTATTCATAATCTATATTTAACACTATTTTTTTTGAAAGCACCATTGTCTATAATCAAATCTAAATTGCGTGAATTATTAAAGAATAAACGTCTCGCTAACAGTATTTTTTTAGGTTTTTTATGCATCGATGGTTTGGGGGTGGTTTATCCAGAGTTTTTTAATAGAAACGCTATTCTATATGTCTTGTTCCCTTATATATTAGTGGTTTACTTTAGTCATGTTAAGCAATGCAATATTCTATATGTTATAGCACTATGTTTTTGTGCCATTAGCGAATACTTTATTGACATTATACTACAAGCATATGGTAATAGTATAGGGTTATTATTTCGTGGAGTTACATTTGGTATTTATGCTTACCTATTGTTTAATGCACTTAAAGTAATTAAACCACTTACAGTTATATGGTTTACATTGCCAATGTTTGTTTTTATTTGGTTACCTACGTGGTGGTATGCGCCAGGATTTGAAAAGATGAATGCCTTCTATGAGGCTATATGTTACATCGTAACTGTAACCTTGTTTATTTTTGCAACTGTTACAAGTTATAAGACAAAAAAAACTAAAGCGAACCTGTATTTACTTGTGGCAGCTATAGTGTTACTTATAGCGAGTTATTTTGAGGCTTACAATACGTTTATTTGTGAAGGTAGATTGGTAATGATGGTAGGTAGTATTTTGTTTTATTTAACACACTATTTAGTCTGTTGGTACTTTATTGAAGTTGAAGCACAGGCTAAATAAGCTTATGTTGGTGATATGTATTGGAACGTTTTTAAAGTTAGTAGGAGTGAAGAAGCAGAGCTTCATATAAAAATTGATGTGAAGATGAGTTCAATATTAAAAAATTTTAAATGTTAATAAAAAGACTGTTTTTATTGACAATAGATGAATTTAAAGAAGGGTTTAAGTGTTTTTTAGAAGATAAATCTTGTTAAATAGTTTTAAAGTACTATATTATAGAGAAGAATTTTTGTAATTTTCGCCAAGACCAACTATAACCATATCTTTTTTGAAACAACTTTCCTCTATTGTAAAAAAGGAATTCTTAGATTTATTTAGAAATAGATCTCTAGTGCATGTTTTGTTTTTGGGGTTTTTAGTTTTAGATGGGTTATGTTTCTTATTTCCAGACTATTTTATAAATAATATAGTAGCGTACATTTTCTATCCTTTTTTACTGTTGGTGTATGGTGCCTATGCTAAAGAACGACGGTTTGTATTTATACTTGCCATAATGTTTAATGCTTTAGGTGAATATCTTTTTAGTAATACTTTTGAAACCTATAACCCTATGGGACTGGTGTTTCACGGGTTGTCATTCTTTATTTACACCTATATGCTATACAATTTATTTGGACTTATAAGTCTTAAAGTAATTGTGAAGTTTTCTGTTCCTATGGTTTTATTTATATGGCTGCCCACCTGGGTTTTTTCTAAAGGAATGTGCGAGCAAAACATGTTTAATGAAGTGTTGTTTTATGTATTTGCGATAACACTTTACATTTTTTCAGTTTTTGCTTTAAATTCAAGTATCAAATCAAAGTGCAACCGTTATTTACTAGCATCTGTGTGTTTTTTTATTGCTAATGGGTATCTAGGAGCTTATAATGTATTTGTTTTTAGAAATGAATTTTCAATATTTATAGGTGATTTATTTGTATACCTAGCGCACTACCTTATCTGTTGGTTTTTTGTGATATACCATAAATCTAAATCTATAAAAAGAAATGAAGATGATTCGTGAAAAAACCTCTGTACGTTATTATTTTAAACGCGTTTAAAAAAAGTGATGTTAGACGCCTTTCTTAGCATAACAGGGTGCTTGGGACTAGATCTGTCCTAAGTTATTTTTTTTCGAAATTGCTCCCGCTTTGCAATATAGCTTTTATATGAGGTTCGCAGATTACTTTTTCACATCGCTTTTGGTTGAGAATGCATCTACAGTAGTCATATTTGAGACCTTATAAATATCAGCAACATGAGTTACGGTATGTGTTAGAGCAGCAGGAGTAACTTTAGCAACATCGTATTCTACCATAGCAAGTTTATTATTAAAGTCTACTTTTGCAAATTTCACCCCTTCCATATTGGCAATTTTCTTTTGTATGGTAGCTGCACAACCAACAGCACAAGTCATACCCTCAACTGTAAATTGAGCTTTGGCATAAATAGCGTTGGGATCTAATTCTTTTTTTACAGATTCTGTAGCAACAGAAATAGTTTTAACTTCAGGAGTCGAGTTGTTTTTACAATGTGTTGCGGTTAGTAAAATTAATGCAACGCCTAAAATAGTACGTATCGTTTTCATAAGTTTCTGTATTTAGAATTCTTTTCACAAAATTACTAAATAATGCCATTTATTGTATTAAAAATGACACTTTTGTGCAGACCTTAATAGAACTGTTATGCCGTCTCATGCTTTAAAATGGATTTACCTTATAACCTTATCCTTAATTTGGGGAAGCTCCTTTATCCTAATTAAAAAAGGATTGATAGGATTAAGCCCTGTGCAATTGGGGTGCGTAAGAATTATTTTTACGGCTACGTTTCTATTTATAGCAGGCTTTAAGCGCATACAGCACATCCCGCTTAAAGATTGGAAATGGGTTGGGGTTACTGGATTATTGGGGACCTTTTTTCCATCGTTTTTATTCGCTTATGCCGAGACAGAGATAGACAGTTCTGTGGCTTCTATATTAAATGCTTTAGTACCATTAAATACTGTTATATTAGGCGCTTTAGTTTTTAAAATTAAGTCGACTCTCTGGCAAGTTATAGGAGTTAGTGTTGGATTGTTAGGTACCGTCTTTCTTATCTTAAATGGCGCTTCTGTAAATCCAGATCAAAATTACCTATATGTCTTTTTTGTAATTGCCGCAACGCTCATGTACGCTACAAGTGTTAATGTTTTAAAACGCTATTTACAGCATATGGAAGCTTTAACTATAGCGGTAGGGAATTTTGCTTTTATTGTAATTCCCGCGGCCGTTATATTAGTGTTTTCTGGCTTTTTTACACCAGAAACATTAGAAAAACCAGAGTTAAAACCAGCCTTATTGTATATGCTTATGTTGTCACTGTTTGGTACAGCTATTGCTAAAGTTATGTTTAATAAGTTGGTTCATATCGCAACGCCAGTTTTTGCCTCTTCGGTAACTTATGTTATGACCATAGTGGCGGTATTTTGGGGACTGTTAGATGGAGAGCATTTTGGGGTTTTGCAAGCACTAGCTGCGTTGGTTATTTTAGGAGGAGTGTATTTGGCGAATAAAAAGCGAAAGTAAAACTTTAGCTGTTAAGCGTTTAAAATTTCTTAAAGTCGCTTATTTTTAGTAATTTAAGGGAGTTAATGAACTGAAATTATTAAAAAATAAAAGCATTATGAAAAAATTACTCTTACCCTTAAAGTTTGGCCTTATTACAGGAGGTGTTTTAATTGCGTATTTTATCGTGTTGTCTTTGTTTGGTAAACATATCAATCCAGCATTTAGTTTGTTAAATGCAGGCATTACGCTTTTAGGTATTTACGAAGCAGTGCGCTACAACAAACAACATCATTATATCGATTTTACTTATGTAGAAGGCTTTAAAATTGGCATTGCTACAGGTTTTATTTCTACGCTTTTATTTACTGCGTTTTTCTTGTTATATGCTACAGAAATTAACCCTTATTTCTTAGAAGCTTTGTTAGATAACATGCACTGGGGGTTTAAATCTCATATTGGGTTAATTACGTTTATTGTGGCCATAATGGGGTTTTGCACCTCTCTAGTGTCTGCACTAACAGTAATGCAGCTGTTTAAAAACAGTAATAATTACGTTGAAAATTAGTAAAACGTTTGTAGATTAATTAATTAGGAGTATATTTGCACCCGCCTTAAGTGATTTAGGGTGATTTTTAATCAATTAATTAATAAAAACGTTACGCTATGTACGCAATTGTAGAGATAGCAGGGC
>CAZLTR010000185.1:0-4958 GCA_964562415.1 uncultured Hyunsoonleella sp.
GGAGATGAGAAATCGGAAGCAGATCACTTTGCAAGATTATACCAATATAACTTAAACACAGGAGCTTTAAAAACAGTTTTAGAATGCGATCAAAACGCAGCTGAAGAGCAAGGTTATGGTACTGCAGACAGAAGATGGGAAATAACTGGAATGATTGACGTTAGCGCTACTGTAAACAATGGTGAAAACACCTTTTTAGTCATGACACAAAATCACGGATGGGAACCTGAAGATGGTTCGGCATTTACCGACCCTTTAGCAAACTTCCCTACCGGTTCTAGAAAAGAGGGGTCTGTATTATTTAAAATTACAGGTTTAGATAGATAATTTTATGAAAACGTTTCGTTCTACACTTCTAAAGACATGCACATTTTGTGTATGTCTTTTGCTTATGTGGTCTTGTAAAAAACAAGCACCGCCATACCAAGCTACCGCAGCTACTCATTCTAAAACCCTAACACCTCTTTTTATCCAACATATAGACAGCTGCCTCTCAAATCTTAATCGTATTATAACTGCTCCAACATCTCTAGAAAAACAAGATGCTTATAGCAACTCGAGACGGCACTTTAAATATTTAGAACCTATTTTAGCCTATGCCGATAAGAACAACTTCAAAACCTTAAATGCCCCCAATATTATTATGGTTAAAGGCGAAGAGAGTTTTGACACCAAAATTGTTTCTCCTTTTGGTTTTCAAGTTATCGAAGAAACGCTTTTTACAACACCTATAGACACGGTTGCTCTGGTTAAAACCACCAAAAAAACATATAGTCGTTTAAAACTTATCCAAAAAAACACAAGCTTACACCTAAAGCCTCACCATATTATTTGGCTACTTAGAGATGAAATTGTTAGAATTGCTACCACTGGTATTACAGGGTTCGACTCTCCAGTAAGGCAACTCTCCTTATTAGAAAGTACTTATGCTTATGAAACGTTAATTGGTATTTTACAGTTAAATGCTTTTCGTTTTAAATCTAAAGCGTTACTCGAGCATACCATTAGTGCTTTTTCTAAATCTCAAAATGCTTTGCACCATGATTTCAATACCTTTAACAGATATGACTTTATTAAAAAACATACACACCCCCAATTAGAACTGCTCGTTACCATCCAAGAGGACTGGGGAGTTACATTCCCGTTTCAAATGGCACTTTCCAACACCTTAAATTCACTTTTCACACCTACAGCCTTAAATGTAAATTATTTTACAGATTACAATAGTGATACACTTCAACTTTCTAAAAAAGTAGCCTTTGGTAAAGCATTATTTAATGACAGCTCACTGTCTAAAAAGCAAGATATGGCTTGTGCCAGTTGCCATATTAAGAATTTGGCTTTTACAGATGGCAAGAAAACCTTTAACGCAAAGCAAACACGTAACTCTCCCACCCTAACCTATAGCGCGTACCAACATAGTTATTTTATGGATGCCAGAACAGGTAGTCTTGAAGGTCAAGTTATTGGTGTGGTGAATAATCATAATGAATTTGATATGTCTATGGAAGCCATTGTAAAGCGGGTGTTAGGAAATAATACCTACCGCAGCAATCTCAAACAGCTTTACAACAACAAACGCATGGACTATAATATTAGACATGCTATAGCGTCTTACATACGTACTTTAAATACGTTCAACTCTAAATTTGATAAAAACATAAGGAACGAAAACCATAATCTTACTCCACAAGAGGAAAGAGGCTTTAATTTATTTATGGGAAAAGCACTTTGTGCCACTTGTCATTTTGCCCCTATATTTAATGGCACAGTTCCTCCCGATTTTAAAGATACAGAGCTTGAAGCCATAGGTGTACCACAAACTACAGATACGATACACCCCGCACTTTCTAAAGACTTAGGGCGTTATAATGTATACCAAACAACAGCTCGTAAACATTTTTTTAAGACGCCTACCTTACGTAATATTGCATTAACAGCACCTTATATGCATAATGGTGTATACAATACCCTTGAAGAAGTCATTGCATTTTACAATAAAGGTGGAGGTATAGGCTTAGGGTTAGATGTCCCACACCAAACATTACCTTTCGACAATTTAAAATTATCTGTAGATGAACAAAAAGCACTCGTTGCCTTTTTGCATACGCTAACAGACGAACAAACAGCACCTTAACTGTTAATTTTCATGTTAAAACGATCCAAAATTCTAGGTAAAACGCTTTTTTTCACTATATTAGGGTATAACCAATCTCTCTAAAAATATGAAAAAATCTACTTCCGCACCCCTAAAATGGTATGCTTTATGCTTTTTATTAGCCGTATTTTCGCTGTCTGCCCAAAATACAGAAGCCATTAAAGAAATTAATGGTACAATTATCGACAAGGACTCCAAACAGCCCTTAATATTCACCGATATTGTTGTAGACGGCACTAATATTGGAACCGTTACGAACTCCGCTGGTGAATTTATACTAAAGGTGCCTTACCAACATTTAGATTCTAAATTGGTAATTACGCATTTGGGTTATGAACGCAAGCTTCTTCCTATCGCAAACATTAAAAAAACAGTAAAAGTTTTGTTAACTCCAAGTATAACAGAGTTAAATGCTGTTAGTATTTCGGCACCTTCATTTGACGCGTTAACCTTAGTAAAGAAAACGCTAAAAAATAAAAGTACGGCTTACAACGACAAGAATGCTTTAATGACTGCATTTTACAGAGAGACCATAAAAAAAAGACGCAGAAATGCATCCCTTTCTGAAGCTATAGTTAAAATACACAAACAGCCTTACAGCAATTTTCGTAAAGATCATATAGAACTCATTAAATCTAGAAAAAACACAGATTATACTAAATTAGATACTCTAGCATTAAAATTACAAGGCGGACCTTTTAGTAACCTTTACACCGACTTGGTGAAATATCCAGAATTTATTTTTAGCAATGAGCATATCGACTTTTATGATTTCAATTTCGAAACATCCACCACTACCAATAAAAATTTAGTGTATGTGGTTAATTTTAAACAAAAGCCAAATATAAACTACCCAATGTATTATGGTAAATTATATATAGACGCAAAAACATTGGCATTAACCAATGCAGAGTATAGCCTTAACGTAGAAAATAAAGAGCTGTCTAGCAAAATGTTTGTCAACAAAAAACCAAGACAGGTTGAAGTGTACCCAACCAACGCCAGTTACAATGTAAAATATAGAACTCAAAATGGAAAATGGCACTATGCTTACAGCAATATTAGTTTAACTTTTAAGGTAAACTGGGAAGGTAAACTGTTTAACAGCATTTACACATTAAACAGTGAAATGGCAATTACCGATTGGAAAATACCCAACTCTAAACTTGTGAGAACACGAACAAAAATGCTTAAACCTACATCTATATTAACCGAGCACACCTCTGGTTTTACCGATCCAGAATTCTGGGGCGCCTATAATATTATAGAACCAGAAAAATCTATTGAAAATGCGATTAAGAAAATTAATAAGCAACTCAACAAAAAAAGAGAACGTCTTAAAAACAGTGCGTCTAAAAGTTCTTAATTCGTACCTAAACTAGTAATTATAGCGAGGCTGTATTGATTTTTCAAACAGCCTCTTTTTTATTATGGCAGGTATCTGGGATAACCATTTATTTATTATACAAGTAGCTCATAGAGCGTTATTTTTTTTAGACAGCCGCATTGTATAAACCAATCATTATGTTAACTAGAATGCAATGCGCCAAGCCTATGTCGTAATGTCTACTCCTTACTTGCGACCAAACAGATATGAAACCTATTATTTGGATTACTACATGTATTAGTGCCTTACTTTTTAGCTGCGCTAACGATGAAGGCGATTTATTCGATGGCAATGCAGAGAGAACACCTGCACAAATAACTGCACCAAGTCGCTTTGCAGACCCTAATATCAATCCATCTACCAGAGATTTATATAACAAGCTTATAGTATCTACACAAAACGGCATTGCTTTTGGACAACAAGTGCCATTTGGTACTGGTAATAATTTCCCTGTTGAAAACGCTTTAAACAATGACTTTTTTGAGGTTGCTGGAGATCATCCTGCTATCGCTGGCTTTGACCTTGAACTTATCGGACTTCGTTCTAGGGTGGATGCAGAAAACAGTTTGTCTCTAGATAGCTTTATCGACAGTTTTGTTACCGATGTTGTAGAAGCCCATAATAACGGAAGTATAATTACAATGAGTTGGCACATGGTAAATCCTAACCGCTCTGGAAATGGTGGGAATGGTGATGGTAGCTTTAATAATGTAGTGCCTAGAATGTTGGAAGGTGGAGATTTAAGAGACGCGTACTTAGCGCAATTAGCAAGAGCTGCTAAATTATTTAATAGTTTGGTCGATGCCCAAGGAAATTCAATTCCTGTAGTGTTTAGACCTTGGCATGAAATGAATGGTGACTTCTTTTTTTGGGGAGAGGGCTTTAGAACGACAGAAGCCTACATCCAGCTATGGAGAGACACGGTAAGATTGCTATCTGAGGATTTTAACGTGCATAATCTACTCTATGTTTATGCCCCTAACTGGGTTTCTAATTCTACAGAGTATTTGAGAAACTACCCAGGGGATGCGTTTGTAGATATGCTTGGAGTAGATGTTTACGATTTTAGAAATAGAAATTTTTTAAACAGTGCCCTTAACAACTTGCGCATTGTTGAAGATATTGCCGCTGAAAAAAATATGCTTTTCGCACTTACAGAAACAGGTTTAGAAAATGTAGTTGAAAATACCTGGTGGACCCAAAGTTTGTATAGAGCCATTAGAAGTAGTGGTATTAGCTACACTATGGTTTGGCGTAATGATAGTTCTACTTTTTTTCATGCCCCTTTTGTTGGCCATCCCTCTGTGACTGATTTTAGTGCTTTTTTAGACAATAACATTATTTTATTAAGTCGTGACCTTCAATAAATACCCTAAATTATATTCTTGCAGAATATTTAACACAGAATCCACA
>CAZLTR010000185.1:5058-7324 GCA_964562415.1 uncultured Hyunsoonleella sp.
TAGTACGTACTAAAATTAATTCACCTTCTTTAAATTCCAATTCTACGCCACTAGTAAATTCCGATTCAGAAAAATAACCACTAGGATATTCAAAAGCATCATCATGCGTCATTAATTTAGAATGCTTCATAGGGTCTGAAACCGTTATGGTGATAGTGTTGCCCGTAATATATAGTTTTTTTGAAGACACCGAAAATCCATTATCTACCACTATCGTATATTGAGCTTTCCCCTTATGCCAGTTTATGGCATTAAAATCTACAGCATTAAGCACAGTGCCTACCCCATCCCTTAAGGTATTATAAATGGACTTTTCTGGACGTTTTAGCAGCTTAGAAAACAAACTATTAATTACAAGAGTATCATTTTGTTGAAACGCTAGTTTTAACCTTTTTAAGGTGCTAATTAACAAACTTCTATTTGCTTTTATTAAGTCTTCTTTGGCTTTAAAAAGTTTAATATTGCTCAACTCTATTGCATTTAAATTCACCGTCTTTATGGGAGCATTATGATTTGGTTGATACCATGCATAATTAGAAAAATAGGCTTCTAGTCTTTCATTACTAAAAGAAAAATGATGCCTTGCAAAGATTTCATTTCTTAATAATTGAAGTTCAAACAACAGGTTTTCCTTAATGTCTATGTCTTTATATTTGGTTGATGCGCATTGGGAACAACGCTCTAACTTTTGTGCATTAGAAACTATATATGCTAAACATAGAACTACTAGTAAACTTCTTTTTTTCATAATGTTTTACAGTATCATACCACTATTAGTATACTTCCTAAGCGTTGCTTACAAAGTAGATTTGTTTTGATTCGCTTTACATCCCCATTTTATCAAGGTAAATTACAACATTAAAAACAATGGCGGTTTGAATTAAAATTCATGACGGTTACTTATAGCTTAAAGTTGTAGTAATTGCATAAGGCTCAAAAAGTCATTCTTTTAATTTATTACTATATAAAATAGTAAATCCTTCCTCTTCTTGATACCCTGTTATTAAAACATCCTGATCTCCGTCTCCATCTACATCTGCACCAGTAATAGATCCTTGTCCTAAATAAGTAAACGCATTTTCTTTAAACAATTTAAATTGTCCATTGTGATTAAGATAGATATCTGCCGAATCAGCATACCCATTAGGAGGGCTATGTTTACTTCCCATAATAATGATATCTTTATCACCATCATTATCTAAATCTACAAAACAAGATACTGGTATATCATAGGCTGGAATATCTAATACTTTCGCTTTAAAATTGCCATTATCATTAATATAGATATAAGAATTTTCTAAACTTTCTGACAGACTTCCCAAATTGGTCATGAATACATCTTGATCGCCATCGTTGTCTACATCTACGATCTTAACTGTTCCTTGATAGGTATTCTTAAAATTATGTGGTACCGATTTATACGTCCCCATCTCATTTTTAAACAAGAGCGTTTTGGGTTGCGCTCCAAGTTCCATTTCTCCTTGTAAAATAATATCATCATCTCCATCATTATCCATATCAAAAGGAATAATACCATATTCGAAAATAGCGTCTACGCCTTTTAATTCTCCTTGTAACCTAAAATCCTCTCCCTTAACACCAATGTAGTATTCAACAACATTACGTTTTTGGACTAATACATCTACATATTGGTCGTTATTTATGTTTATAAAACTTGCAAAAGGCACATACGAGTGTTCGTCTTTAAACTTTGTTTTTTTTGTAAAAATCCCAGCATTGTTTTTATATATTATAGCAGCGTCTTCTCTATGTTCTCTAAGTTCTTGCCCCGTAACTATAAGGTCTAAATCAGTATCATTATCAATATCTGCAACATCAATTTTTCCATATTCAACCCCCATAAGTGTAGATCTTAAATCTTTTGTAAAGTTGCCTTTACCATCATTGCGGTACAAAAAAGTATGGGTACTGCTGCTATCACTAATGGTTTTATTATACCCAGAGATTACTAAATCTAGATCTCCATCGGAGTCGTAATCAAAAAAAATATTGTTAGAGTCTCCTACTTGAATAAAGGGATTCTTTTTTATTTCAAAAACGCATTTCCCTTTTTCTTGAGAAACCAAAAAATTTGTAGTAATTAAAAGGCTATAAAGCCATACCTTTTTCACGAGATGTTTACTAAAAGGATATTTTTTAAAGGCCTTAGTGTTAAAGTTAAATTTCAAATCTGTTTCTGTTTTTATATAAAGAACTCATCTTGAGGTTTTCTATTTCCTAAAAAATGGCTGAAATTCACCCATAT
>CAZLTR010000186.1:0-7283 GCA_964562415.1 uncultured Hyunsoonleella sp.
ATGTACGTACACGCTTTAGGCCTGCCGTAAAATTAACCCCTTGCCCAAAAGCTAATGTCTTAAAAGGAATAAGTCCTTGATCGTGATAAGAAGCTATGATAGCATCGAAATTTTTGTAATTATCTGATCCAAAGAAACTATCGGCTGCATAAGGACCAAAAACCAGTTTACCACTTTCTTTCATTTTTTGCAATGTAGGTCGCATTACCGCATCGTCTTCTGTACCAATTACCCCATTATCACCATTATGCGGATTAATACCTAAAACAGCTATTTTTGGTTTTACGACTCTAAAGTCTTGCTTTAATGCCTTATATACGGTATCTATCTTTTTTGTGATAAGTGCTTCGGTGATATGTTCTGACACGTCTTTTACAGGCACGTGGTCGGTTAATAAACCTACCTTTAAACTATCTGTCACCATAAACATTAAACTTTCTCCTTCCAACTCTTTAGCCAAATAATCGGTATGACCAGGGAATTTAAAATCCTCCGATTGTATGTTATGTTTATGGATTGGTGCTGTAACCAGCACATCTACATTTTCTTCTTTCAACGCTTTAGTAGCAGCCTGTAACGACTTTAACGCGTATGCACCGACTTTAGCATCTTCATTTCCAAATCTAATGTTTACGCCTTCTTTCCAACAATTCAAAACATTTACTTTACCATGAGCAACTTGTTTTACATCGTTTATACTATTAAAATCGATAGAAGATTTGAAGTGCTTTTTAAAGAAATTCATCACTTTAATGGATGCAAAAATCACAGGTGTACAAAATTCAAGAACTCTAGCGTCTTCAAATGTTTTTAAAATAATCTCTCCGCTTATTCCATTTAAATCTCCAACAGATATCCCTACTATAATATTTTCTTCGTGCTTCATTAATTTAAACTAACTTTTGTTCGTAATTTTGAAGTGCAAATTTAACCAAATAAACACATATTATTATGTTTACAGGAATTATTGAATCTTTAGGTGTTGTTTCTAACTTAAAAAAAGAACAGGACAACCTCCATATATCTGTTAAAAGTAGCATCACCAACACTCTAAAAATAGACCAGAGTGTGGCTCATAATGGGGTATGCTTAACGGTTATTGACATTAAAGAAGACATTTACACGGTTACTGCGATTCAAGAAACGCTAGACAAAACAAATTTAAATACTTTAAATATAGGAGACCTTGTAAATCTTGAACGCGCTATGAAGCTAGGCGACCGTCTTGACGGGCATATTGTTCAGGGTCATGTAGACCAAACTGCTGTTTGCACTGAAGTGACGCATACCGATGGGAGCTGGTTATTTTCGTTTGAGTATGATAGTGCACTTAATAATATTACGATAGAAAAAGGATCGGTTACAGTAAATGGCACTAGTCTAACTGTTGTAAACTCTGGCATGAACACCTTTAGCGTTGCCATTATACCTTTTACGTACGAACACACAAACTTTAAAACCTTTAAAACTGGTACTGTCGTTAATCTTGAGTTTGATGTATTAGGAAAATATATAAGTAAACTTATGCTTGCGAGACAATAGTTTAGCTTTTTGCTTTAATTTTAGTGTAATACGCTACACTTCCATAACAAAGCGCCACAACTAAAGCTACTAAAATACCGCCATCAATTGGGAATCCAACTGGTGGTGGTGGTGGCAGCGGTGGCGGAGGAACAGTGTCTCCCCCTCCCTGAGCTGAACTAACAAAACTTATTAATACAAATAAGATTGAGGCAAATATTCTTTTGTTTTGTATCATCATTATGAAACAAATGTATAAAAAAAACATTATAAGCAAAAAGAAACTATTAAAAAACACCAATTAAAGGTAAAAAAATAACGACATTTCTCATTTCATCCCCATAAGCCAAAATTAACACCCAAAAGCGATTACAAAAATTAACCGATAACGCTACTTAATTTAAACATAGGCAAATACATTGCTACAAGTATAACCCCCACTAAAACTCCCACTACAAGAATAATAACAGGCTCCATGAGTGTCGATAACATTTTAGACTGCTGTTCTACTTTAGTATTGTACTGTATGTGCAAGCGCTCAAACACATATTCTGTTTGGTTGGTCTCTTCTGCAACTTTCACTAAAGCGATCATTTTATCATCAAACAAAGCATGTTGTTCTAAACTCTCACTCAAGGACATCCCTTTTAAGATATGCTGCTCTACAGATTCTAAAGCCTTTTGAAGCGGATAGAAATCTATCATTTGCTTTACCAGGCGTATGCTATTCACCATTGGTACTTTAGATGCGGTTAAAAAAGCTACAGCTTGTGTAAATTGCGACAAATACACGGTTCGCATAAAATGGCCTATAAATGGCAATTTTAACGTAACGAGATTAAAAAACACCTTTACACGTTTCTCTTTTTTCATAATGGGTTTCGCAAAGAACACAGGCAAACACACTAAAATTAATACCCAACCATAGGCACTTAAGAGTTCTGAAACTTTAATTATTGCTTTGGTAATAGGGGGCAAATCGACGCCTTGTTGCTTAAATATGTCTTGAAACATAGGAACGACGTAGTTTAACATAAACAGCACCACAAGAATAGCTGTACTTAATATGATAACAGGATAGGTTAAAGCACTTATTAACTGGCGCTTTTGCGTATTTTTTTTAGAGAAAAAAGTACCTAATTGTGCGATGACTGCACCTAGGGTCCCTGTCTCTTCACCTATACGAACGGCATAAAATTCGTATGTGGTAAATTGCGAGATCTTCATCATGGCGTCAGACAGGCTTGCTCCAGACACAATAGCTTCCGATAGTGTGGTTATCACTGTTTTATTTGCCTGTTTTTTTTGAGATTTTGCGACAAGCTCTAAACTTGCCTTTAAGGACACACCTGCCTTTAAAAGCACTGCTAATTCTGTATAAAAATCTTCTTTAATTTTATTGGAAAACGCATTTCCAAATAAAGTGATTTCTTGTTTTAAAAAGGAAACGCCGTCATTAGACGTTTTCTGTTTTAAAGGTGATACCTTAGTATTATTTTCTAACTGAAATCCCATTAATCGTCATTTAAAAGTAAAGTCGCATCATTATGCTTATAAACAAATAACTTCTGCGATAAAAACTTTGGTGTGGTCTGTAAAGTTAAGGCATCGACTTGACCAGATACCACAGATTCGCCCATCAAAAAAAACTGTTTCTCTTGCAATTCTACATTAAAAGTATCTCGCAATCGTATGATATTTTGCGCTGTAAAGGCATACGACATGGAGTCTATTTCAGAATATAAAACCAGAGTCTCTGTATTTGCATTGTACCTAGCTCTACCATAACGGTTAAAATCTATATACAACGCCTGTTCTAATTTGTTTAAGGCAACATGGGTATTAAAATTCGCTTTAATACCAGTCATTTGCCGCTGTATTAATCTTAATACTGAAAACGCCAAACCCACCACTATTGTAGTAATTAACATCACTACAATCATTTCACTTAAAGTAAATGCTTTTAGTTTAGTGTTAATTCGCACTGTGTTTTCGTATTATGTGTTTTTGTGTTTTTGTATTAAAGGCTTCCAACAAAATGATATCTTTAGATTGCGCTTTACGTTTTTCTACAGATAGCGTCCAATCCCCTATCACTTCATCATAAGGCAATGTCAATTTATCATTAAAGTACAAATATTCTATTTTATTAAGTGCTGTGCTCATATTTCTAGTATTTGCAACTATTGTGCTGGAAAACAAATTATTTAATATCATACTTGCCAGCATAAACACTACCACAATCAATACTGTTGCCACTAAGGTTTCCATTAAAGTGGTTGCTTTTAGCTTTTTTAATATAACCATTTTGCAACACTTTTAGCATTGTTTTCAAATAAGAGACCAGCATAAACTGTTTCTAGATCATCTACTTGTACCACGCCGTTATAAATATGATTTTGATAAACCGATCCCGATTGGTTCGCTACAAAGCCAGAGGTATATACCGCTCCTGATACTTTCCCTAAAAGCTCCAAATTTTTAGTGCAATACACCTCTCCCACAACTTCTGTACCTTCTTCTAAAATAACCTGCGCTTTGTAATTTACAACTTCACTAGAATACAACACCAATCCTTTTAAAATACTACGCTTACCTATTACTATGGCGGGCGTATCCTCATTTGCTGTAAAAGATGGGCTTGCTTTCTCTGTATTATGCAATACCAATGCGCTAGGGTAACGCAATTGACACCCCTGACCTACGGTAATTGTTTTAGAAGCAAACGCTTGCAATACGCCTTTAAAATTAGATTCGAACTCAATAAGCGGCGCTACCAAGATAACATCTGTTAATTGCGCTGTTGCTGCTACTGTTATTTTAGTTTGAGACCGTACTATAATATGTCCTGTCAACGCTACATGATCTAAACGCAAAGCTCCAGCACTATAAATAACTTTTACTGTATTGCTAAACGAATTTCGCAATACAGTCTGTTGGGATAAATTAACAAAAGTGGTTTCGGTATTACGATCTGCCTTGTAGATGGCATCTAATTCCTGGTCCAGCCCCTTGCTTAGTTTAGGCATTTTATCGGTACTGTTCTTAGACCTACCGTAAATAAGTTGTTTTCCATAATAAGAGTGTCCAGAAATAGTCCCCGTACGAACGCCCTGCTTAGGCAAAAAAGCAGCACCCTGTATTTTTGTATCGCCTACCAAAACTAAAGGTCTGTTGCGATCTACAACATACAATGCCGTTCTATTAACCGCTGCTTGAGCCCCTCCAACCAATGCCATCTTTATAAATTTTTTTGCCTTTACTGTTGAAACCACTGTGTGCTTTTCAAAAACTCCCCAATGGCGCTGCTGTAGTTTTAGAGTTTTATACGCTTCATCGAAAACATCTAACGTTACTGTATCTTCTTCTAAATGCGGCGTTTCGAGAGCATATTGCACTCCCATCGCTGCATTTGTTACTGTTTCGATACTTAATTGCGTTTGCGCCTTAAATTTTTGATGCGTTTTAACGAGTATAATAAAACCTCCTAAAAGTAAGGCTACCACCACTACAATGTACATTGTAAACTGCAAAGCGCCTCCTTTAAACTTTTGGATATTCATTGCTTAGGTACCGTTTTCTTAGAGGCTTTATATTCTAAAACCACTTCTTTTTCAGACCCCTTTAGAAGGGTTACCCCCTTAAAGGTTTGTCCTACTTTTAAGATGCGTTGTTCACCTGCTACAGAGATGATAAACAATTGCGAAGCCCCATCATCTCTTTTAATACTTCCGTTATACACTAAAGGCATCCATTGCACCTCTGGTTTTCGAACAACTGGTTTAACTGCTTTTTTTACAACTTTAGGCTTTTTTAGTAGCGTTCCTAAAAAAGGATCTCTATTTACATTTTGTATTGTAAATGTATCTACAGCAAAGTTAGAAGACTTGCTAAAAGTCGTCTTAAAATGTGCTGTTACAGGTGGTGCTTTCTCTTGATCCAATCCAGAAAACACTTTATAAACAATAAGACCCCATATGCAACATACAAGCCCCAACAACAGATATGTCTTACTTTTAGTTTTCAAAATTTAAATATCTAAGGCCTTTCATGTGTTAAAACTACAGCTATTTTAAATATAACTTATTGTATGGTAAAGCGCTGTGTAAAAAACATACTTTCTGTTTCCGCTGTAGCGTTTAGTGCTTTTACACGCCACTGGTACATCCCTGCTTCCAAATCCATTAACACAAGACTTGTTTCGGTAATGGTTTGGCTCTCTATGGGTGTAGCGTTGTTTTCAAAATTGGGTGTAGCAATCTCTACAGTATAGGTTTCTGCATCTAAAACAGCATTCCAAGACAACGTTACAGGCGTGCCTGTATTTAAAGTCGCTTCATCTTCTGGCGTTAATACCACAATCTGTGCTTCTGAAAGGTCTGGTGTTATTACACCTGTATTCGTTTCGGCAACACTAAACCCTGAAACCGTATACGGCGTGTTAAACCCAGAATTTTCTGCTCTTACTCGCCATTGGTAAGCCCCTGCAGCAAGAGCTTGTGTGATCACAGTACCTGTAACCAACGAATCTAATACCAACTGTTCTGCATTTTCGAAATCTGGTCGCACAATCTGTACTCTATGCCCATCTGCATCTGCGACAGCTTCCCATGTAAAACGTATTGGGCTACCTTCCAAAGCTGCATTTTCTGATGGTGCTATAATAACAACATTAGACTCAGAAATATCTGGAACAAATGCAATTTCTTCACAACTCAACAAACAGCACACTAGCATAAAAACACTTACAACCTTCTTCATAACAGTTCCATTAAAATAATTTTCGCTTTGCTTTTGCTTTTACAGACGATTTAAACGTTTTTTTAGGGCAACGGTTACAACTAGGGATCACATCTATAATTTGCAAGTCGTGCTGTCTGCTATCTTGCCAGCATGCTTGCGCCGCCTTATATCCAAATACAACACCTTTGCTTAAAAGTATACGTTCTGCTTTTTCTCCATTTTTATACAACTGCAGTGCATAAGTTTTAAGCTTAGGCTCCACCAAAAAAATAGCATCGGCGTCTTGTATGGCTTTTAAATTTGCCTCATCATAACTTACAGAAACATTTGTAACCACTGCAGATGCTGTATTATAACCAACATAAGACTTCACCTCCTTATTGTTAGCAGCATTTAGAGCCTCTAGCAATGCTATTTTATCCGCTATTTGTAACGCTACATACTTTGGTGTATGAAGCAAAGCGGCCACTACACTACTATCTGTAAGCTTAGACTGCAAAGTCTTTGCTTTCATATAAGCTTTGTAACTTCCCTTTGTAAAAGGCACTACGGTTGCTTGCACCTTTATTGGCTTTTTGTAGTTAGGCAAAGCTGCGCTTTTAAATGTTCCAGTTGTTACTAGAGCTTTATCTACACCAATACTTCCTAAGGCAACGTGTTGCGTAGTGGTTTTATATTGTGTTTGATTTACAGGTAGTGTCTTACATCCTGTAAATGTCAATAGCACACCTAATGCTATTAAAAAATATTTCGTCATTTGGATATTGATGTTATAAGCTCTAAAAATATTTATTTTTTATGGAATACGACTAAGGTTTTACCTTAGATTTTATAAGGACTCTTCTAAAACACATGCTTTTTAACATAATTACAACATAGAACCCAACGATTTTGTTTGAGAATTGTACAGACACACAGCAGTGTCTCTAAAATTACTACTCACAATGACAAATAAAAAGAAGACCTTAATAGTTGAGGTTACCTTTTTATTGTTTTATGAGACATGACAGTACATTAAT
>CAZLTR010000187.1:0-7216 GCA_964562415.1 uncultured Hyunsoonleella sp.
ACAACTTCCCTCCTAATAAGGAGGGATTAAGGGTGGTGTTAATAACAACTTCAAAGCACAAAAACAACCTTAAACAATACCACTCCTGCAACACTCCCCTTAATCCCCTCTTCCTAGAGGGGAAACGCAAACGCTTCCATATTATTTAACACCCTCTTTTTTAACGCTACAGTTTCCCTCCTAATAAGGAGGGACTAAGGGAGGTGTTCGCAAAAGACATCATAAAGCCCTACCTAAAATGAATAGTCTATAAATTCAATACAAAAATGCTTTAGTAAACTCCCATAACTTATGTAAATTTGTGGCTCAATTTTTTTACAATGTACAGAAGTCACAATTGCGGCGAATTAAGAGCTGCTCATATCAATACAGAAGTTACCCTTTCGGGCTGGGTGCAACGCATCAAAGATTTAGGCGCCATTAATTGGGTCGTTATAAGAGACCGTTATGGGGTAACCCAACTGGTGTTTGATCAGGAACGCACTGAAAAAACCCTCTTAGAACGTTCTCAAAAATTAGGTAGAGAGTTTGTCATTCAAGTTAAGGGCACTGTGATAGAGCGAGAATCTAAAAACAATGCTATGCCTACTGGGGATATTGAAATTTTAGTCTCAGAGCTTCATATTCTCAATGAAGCCAATACGCCTCCTTTTACTATAGAAGACCAAACAGATGGTGGAGAGGACCTACGAATGAAATACCGCTATTTAGACATTCGTCGTAATCCTGTTAAGGAGAACCTTATCTTTAGACATAAAGTCACTCAAGAAGTTAGAAACTACCTTTCTAAAGACGGCTTTATAGAAGTCGAAACACCTTACCTCATCAAGTCTACCCCAGAGGGCGCAAGAGACTTTGTGGTGCCTTCTAGAATGAACGAAGGTCAATTTTATGCGCTACCGCAATCGCCACAAACTTTCAAGCAACTCTTAATGGTAGGCGGTATGGATAAGTACTTCCAAATTGTAAAATGCTTTAGAGACGAGGATTTACGTGCCGATAGACAACCAGAATTCACACAAATAGACTGTGAAATGGCGTTTATTGAACAAGAAGATATTTTAAATGCTTTTGAAGGCTTAACCCGCCACCTACTAAAGGAAATTAACGGTGTTGCTATTGAAAAATTTCCGCGCATGCTTTACGATGATGCCATGCGTTTGTATGGAAATGACAAGCCAGACATTCGTTTTGGGATGGAATTTGGCGAACTCAACACAGTAACACAACATAAAGATTTTAAAGTATTTAATACTGCCGAGTTAGTCGTAGGTATTGCTGTACCAGGAGGGAATAGTTATACCCGAAAAGACATTGATAAGCTCATTAGCTGGGTAAAACGTCCGCAAATTGGGGCACTAGGGATGGTATATTGCCGTTGTAATGACGATGGATCTTACAAATCTTCTGTAGATAAATTTTACGATCAGGACGACTTGGCCAAATGGGCCGAGGCAACTGGAGCGCAACCTGGCGACCTCATTTGTGTACTTTCTGGAGACACCTCTAAAGTACGTGCCCAATTAAGTGCCTTACGTATGGAGTTGGCAGAACGCTTAAACCTGAGAAAACCAGATGAATTTGCTCCGCTTTGGGTTATGGATTTCCCGTTATTAGAATGGGACGAAGACACCGAACGTTACCATGCCATGCACCACCCATTTACCGCACCTAAACCTGGACAGATCGAATTATTAAAAACCGATCCTGGAGCTGTAAAAGCTAATGCTTACGACTTAGTACTCAATGGAAACGAAATAGGTGGTGGCTCTATTAGAATACACGATAAAGAAACTCAGGCATTAATGTTCGATTATTTAGGGTTTACACCAGAAGAAGCAAAAGCGCAATTCGGGTTCCTTATGGATGCCTTCCAATATGGAGCACCACCACACGGAGGCTTAGCATTTGGACTAGACCGTTTGGTTGCCATTTTAGGCGGACAAGAAACCATAAGAGATTTTATTGCCTTCCCTAAAAACAACTCGGGACGAGATGTCATGATCGATGCCCCTGCGCCCATAGACGACACGCAACTTGAAGAATTAAATTTAAAACTGAATATAAAATCATAACTCTAAATCCCGCTTGCGCGGGATTTTTTATTAACTTTATATGCCATCCTATGCCCCAGCATTTGCTTTTATTAATTCCAAACCTTAAACATGAGTTTTAAAGGTGCTTTACGCAAATTTTTAATCTGGAAATACAAACATATTTCCGAACAACAATTTATCTATCTCCTTAGTATTCTTGTTGGGTTTCTTGCAGGTATGGGAACTGTAATTCTTAAAAACTTAACGCACTCTATACGGTACTTTTTCAATCTTTACATTTTTAAAGACTACCAAAGCTCTCTGTACTTTATCTTACCTATTATTGGCTTACTGTTGGTTTACATCATAAAACAAACCTTTTTAAAAAAACACATAGGTCATGGTATTTCAACAACCCTTCATGCCATTTCCAAACTCAATGGCATTATTCCCCGCTATAATATTTATGCGGCACTTATCACAGCTCCTTTAACCGCTGGCTTTGGAGGATCTGTTGGATTACAGGGGCCCGCTGTTAGTGTTGGTTCTGCACTAGGGTCTAACGCTGCACGTTTGTTCCATATGAACACCAAAACCCGACTACTACTCATCGCTTGTGCTTCGGCTGGTGCTATGGCATCTATGTTTAAAGCCCCTATTGCAGCCATCGTTTTTGCTATAGAAATTTTTAGTTTAGACATTGCATTTGGCGCATTAATACCGCTTTTGTTAGCCTCTGTAGCAGCGATCATTACCTCTTATTTTTTTTTAGGTACCGATGTGTTATTACGCTTCGAACTTACCGATGCTTTTCAGATAAAAGATATTGGATTTTACACCCTTTTGGGAGTAGCTACAGCCCTAATGTCTGTATATTACTCTAAAGTTTTTTTTGGTATTACAACATATTTTAAACAATTTGAAAGCAGAGCCAAACGTCTATTTATTGGAGGGCTCGCCATTGGCACGATGCTATATGTAATCCCACCGCTTTACGGTGAAGGTTACGGAGTTATGAATAATTTACTAAAAGACGATCATATCGCTGCCATTGGAGTAACTCCTTTTAATTTAGACCTCGATAATATTTGGATCGTGATTAGTTTACTTATTGGTATTGCTCTTTTTAAAGCCATAGCCATGACCACAACCTTTGGTGCTGGTGGTGTAGGTGGCGTTTTTATCCCCACACTTGTTATGGGAAGCGCTTTAGGTAACGCTTTTGCTAAAATTATTAATAATTTAGGTTTACATTTTCACGTCTCTGAATCTAACTTTACGCTTATAGGCATGACGGGGTTAATGGCAGGTGTACTCCACGCCCCATTAACCGCTATTTTCTTAATTGCAGAAATAACAGGAGGCTACGAATTATTTGTCCCTTTAATGTTAGTCTCTGCAATTTCATTCTCAATTACAAAATACTATATTCCGCACTCTATTTATACCTTAAAATTGGCCAAACGTGGCGAGCTTATAACATATAATAAAGACAAAAATGTATTGATGATGCTAGAAATAGATAAGGTGATAGAAACTAATTTCGTTATTTTACAACCAGAAATGAGCCTAGGCTACGTGCTTAAAAATGCTGTCGCCAAATCGTCTCGAAATCATTTTCCTGTGGTTAATGCCAATGAAGAATTTTTAGGCGTACTCCGCCTAGATGACATTAGACACATGATGTTTAATACAGAACTCTACGATAAAGTAGATGTACAGAGCGTTATGAATGCTAGTGCAGGTATGATTTTTTATGAAACCGATTCTATGGGCCATATCATGGATAAATTTAAAACCAGCGGTGCTTGGAATTTACCTGTGATTAAAGACGGTAAATATTATGGTTATATTTCTAAATCAAAATTACTTACAGCCTACAGACGTCAATTAATTAATGTAACACATTAACATAAAAATAAAGTAAACCCGTATTTTAAAATGACGTCCTTAGTATTACATGAAAATCCAGAAGTTGCTTCTATTTTTAAACGGTATCAAGCCCCTGTAAAAGAAAAATTATTAGCTCTAAGGGCTTTGATTATTGAAACCGCACAAGAAATAGATGCAGTTACATCCTTAGAAGAAACCTTAAAATGGGGAGAACCCAGCTATATATCCCCTATTGGAAGTACCATTCGAATTAATTGTAAATCGAAACAGCCCAATTTGTATGCGATGTATTTCCAATGTACCAGCAAACTCATCCCCACATTCAAAATACTATTCCACCACGAATTGAATTTCGAAGGCAATCGTGCCATCGTATTCGATATTAAAAATGAGCTTCCTGTAACTACCTTAAAATACTGCATTAAAGCAGGCTTAACCTATCATAAGGTAAAACACTTGCCACATTTAGGCATTTAACCCGCTTTATACATACAACATCTATGATGCTAAATCGGGTTTAAACCCGATTATTTCTTCGTAGCTTTGCGTTTAAGATTTATAGTATGAAGTATCTTATTATCGTATTGTTTTTAATTGCAGGAGGATTAATCGCATATGGGTTCTTATTCGCCAACGAAATACCTCAAAAATTCATAGGCTCTGGCGTTGCTCTACTCTTTCTAATCGCCTTTCCCCTATTTGCGTATTACCGTTGGAAAGATAGAGACCTTAAAGACTATATGCTTACCAAAGAAAATTTAGATAAAATGCGCGAGAATCAAAACGCCCCGAAGCGTTAACTTAAGTTACGCTTTTCTATAAAAAAACGTTTTAACAAACGACTAGCGTCTTCTTCAAGTATACCGCCTTTTAGTGTCGTTTTAGGGTGTAATTTTGTTTGCAATGCAATACAACCCCGTTCTAGGTCGCGTGCGCCGTAAACAATATGAGAAATCTGACTCCAATACAAGGCCCCTGCGCACATTTGGCAAGGCTCTAAAGTGACATATAAGGTGCATTTTTTTAAATACTTCCCCCCAAGGTAATTGGCTGCAGCGGTTATCGCTTGCATTTCGGCATGTGCAGTAACATCGGTTAAGGTTTCGGTGAGATTATGGCCTCTTGCTATAATGGTATGATCCACTACAATAACTGCGCCTACAGGAATTTCTCCTTTTTCAAAAGCTATTTCTGCCTCCTGCAAGGCTTGTTTCATAAAATAAGTATCGTCGAAAGGCTGTATCATACCCGCAAAGCTATCAAAATTTATCTTTATAACTTCTCGATAACGGTATTTGTGTATTATCCAGCAGCACTAAATTTGAAGCATTGACTTGTTTGATAAAATTAGAATTTACAATATAAGAACGGTGGCAACGTATAAAATTAGGGGGTAATTCATCTTGCATTTTACTTAACTTACCTCTAACCAAATGCTGTTTTCCATTCGCAGTAAAAATATTGATGTAATGATCTTCGGATTTCACATACATTAAATCGGAGACATACACCTTGGTCTTGTCTTTTAATACAATATGGTTTTTAATCACAACTGCCTTTAACTCATCTAATTTCTTTAAGGTTTCAGATTGTTCTCCTTCTAAAACCGTGCTTTTGTTTTTATAGCGTTTGTAGAAATAAAACGAAACAACTAACAATAGAGAAACCAACCCAAAAACAGGCAATATACCGAGTAAACGAGATTCTAGGCTTGCTACTTTTTTAGAGGTTTGCTCTAATGCTTTCACTTTATCCTCGTAATTATAAGTTGCTTCTATTTTTAAAATTTCTCTAGCATGAGCTTTTTGGTCTAACTGCGCTTTAACCTCATGCATGCGTTTAAAATAAAATAAGGCACTATCGCTTTTATGCAGTCCTTCGTAGCACTTGTACAGCCATTCGTAGGTGAACATAACCATAAGCGGCTCCTTATCGCGCTTTAAGTCTTTTTTAAAAAACGGAATCGCTTTCTCGTAATCTCCATTTTTATATAAGTTCACATGCCTATTGAAATCTAGACCTTTTATCCCCTTTTGCGCAAACCAATAAGGAATGGTTTTATAAATTTCGAGTGCCCTTTCATTATAAGTATTTGCCTGTTTATAATCTTTAACCCAATGTGATAAATATATACCATAATTTTGATGCAAAGTTGCTTCAAGCATAGGGTATTTGTGTATTACTGGATTTGAAAAACATTTTGCAAAAAACACCTCTAGTTGTTCTAAATCTTTAGTACCAAAATTATTTTCAGTAAGCATGAATTTGTAACCTATAATAAGAAGATCACAATAATAGGCATCTATTAATGAAGCATTTCTATAATTTTCATACATCCCTAAAATTTGTTCTGTGTAAGATGCATCTCTACATCTGTATAAAAGATGTCTATTAAATTTTAATAAAACCTCTGTAAGTAATACTGTATCTTTTAAAGCCTTAGCCTCTTGAAATGCCGATAAGTAGCGCTTAGACAGACTGTCATTACTTATTATCTTTTGTTTAGCACCTAAATAATCCGAGTGTAAGATATTTAAAGCTAATTCCTCTTTTACATTCAAAGAATTATAAGAAATGGAATCCAAATAGGACAAAGGCAGTTTGCCTGTTTTATAGTAAGTCACCTTATGTTCAAATAGTGTTTTTACATATAAATTTTTTAACTTATCTATATGCTCTTGTGCTTTTTCTATATCATAAACCCTTAGATTTAAAAACACACTATCTATAGCGCTTTGACTGCTTACCATCAAACATGTGAGCAAAACAATAAATAATATAACCTTTTTAATAATCATACTTTACCTACTTCTACCTCTGTAAGAAGGCAAACCTCTACACTCATATCCGCCACCAGGCAGAGATTTGTTTCCATCAATATCTTCTACATCAAAAGACAAAACAGTACTTCGGTTTACAATTATTGGGGCGTCGTTATTCGTTTTATAGGTATAATCCACATCTTTTGATGCACTGGCACTACCTGCATTTGAATCTAAAAATACTTTAAACGTCACAATATTTTCATTGTTTTCTACTGAAACATCTTTTACTTTATAAGTATTTCTTTTTTTACTAAACAGATTATAGGCTACAAACTCAAGACTATCTATTTGATACATATCGTTAGGCAAATACTTTCCGTTAAACCGACCAATTATGGTATAAGCGTTATCGATATCTACTGCAAAAGCCAAGGTTTGAAAGTTTGTGTTATCATCCATTTGGTAATATATGCTTGTATTATCTAGCTTTAGAGATTCTGGCACAGAAGAACGTTCTCGTAC
>CAZLTR010000188.1:0-3632 GCA_964562415.1 uncultured Hyunsoonleella sp.
TTTGATTATATGATCACCGATCAAAAAGTAGCTCCAAAGGCCTATGCTATGCGTGCCTTATTTTTATTTGGGCACACAAACGATTGGATTCATCCAGAACTTAAACTTATTCTAGAACGAGATTATGCCTCGCAAAGCGCAGCTTATAAAGCCCGTGCGAGACAGATTTTCCAAAAACTAAAAAAGGCAGCACATTCTAAAACGCGTTAATGATACGTTGTCTTAAACGTTACATAAAGGGATCTCTCCAAAAACAAATCGGTCTCCTTCTATCGTTTTGCACTTAAAGCTCTAGCCGTGTAGGTTTAGCCTCTATATACAAATACAACTTTAAGCTAAAAATCTTCCTTGCATTGGCTTCGTGCTTCAAGCTAAAAAAACTATCTTTGCGTGCTTAAAATTCAAAATAAATATGTCATTATCATCACTTAACGCCATATCTCCAATAGATGGGCGCTATAGAAATAAAGTAAATGCCTTAGCGCCTTTTTTTTCGGAAGAAGCGCTTATTAAATATCGTGTTTTAGTTGAAATAGAATACTTTATTGCACTTTGCGAATTGCCATTACCGCAACTTGAAGGTGTGGCGCATTCTACGTTTGATAGTTTAAGAGCTATTTATACCTCTTTTTCTTCGGAAGATGCTTTAGCTATAAAAGAAATAGAGAGCGTTACTAATCATGATGTTAAAGCTGTTGAGTATTTTATAAAAGAAAAATTTGATGCCTTAGGTTTATCGGCTTACAAAGAATTTATCCATTTTGGATTGACCTCTCAAGACATAAATAACACAGCCATACCTTTAAGTATTAAAGAGGCCATGAATACGGTTTATGTGCCAGAATACCGTGCTGTTTTAGATAAATTAAAAGCACTTGTAGAGGAATGGGCGCCAGTATCTATGCTAGCCAGAACCCATGGGCAACCAGCATCTCCTACCCGATTAGGGAAAGAACTAAATGTTTTTGTAGTGCGTTTAGAGGAACAGTTTAATTTATTAAATGACATTCCTAGTGCTGCTAAATTTGGTGGTGCCACAGGTAATTTTAACGCTCACCATGTGGCGTATCCTAATATAGACTGGAAAGCTTTTGGACATAGCTTTGTACAAGAAAAACTAGGGTTGCAACACTCGTTTCCAACAACACAAATTGAACATTACGACCATATGGCGGCATTGTTTGATACACTTAAACGTATTAATACCATTTTAATTGACTTAGATAGAGATGTATGGACTTATGTGTCTATGGATTATTTCAAGCAAAAGATTAAAAAAGGTGAAGTGGGCAGTTCTGCGATGCCTCACAAAGTAAATCCTATTGATTTTGAAAATTCTGAAGGTAATTTAGGTATTGCTAATGCAATTTTTGAACATTTATCTGCAAAATTACCTATTTCTAGATTGCAACGCGATTTAACAGATAGTACTGTATTGAGAAATGTTGGCGTACCTTTTGGTCATACTATTATAGGGTTCCAATCAACATTAAAGGGTTTGAATAAATTATTATTAAACGAAACAAAGTTTGCTGAAGACCTTGAGAATAACTGGGCCGTAGTGGCAGAAGCCATTCAAACCATCTTAAGACGAGAAGGCTATCCTAACCCTTATGAAGCGTTAAAAGGTCTAACGCGAACTAATGAAAAGATAAACCAAAACTCTATTTCAAATTTTATTGATACATTAGCAGTCTCTAATGCTATTAAAACAGAGTTAAAACAAATAACACCAGCGAATTACACTGGAATCTAAAATTAATTTATATGTTAAGTAATACACAGTCTATTATACTTACTGGTCTTATGGCTGCGGGGTTATTTATCTTTGGAATTTTAGGTGTTTTAGAAAATTTCATTGTATTAACTTTAATGACTCTTGTATTTATTACTATTGTTTTTAATTTATTTTATGTCCATTTTGTCCATAAAAAAAAAGAAGAACGTAGATTTGGTAAAACGCAACATTTTAGTAATCATTAAGCAAAAAGGCTTCTTCTATAAAACTATGAAGAAGCCTTTTTTTTATACCTAGGATCGTATTTCTGCTTAAAACATATAGGGTTTTAAAATCCAATCCCGTACCGTTTTACCTTTTTTATTTAACTACAAACACATGGCTTTGTTTACGGCCTTTTTCAGGATTTAGTTTATAAATGTAAACGCCAGGGGTGATATTAAACGGTGCTAAATTTACTGTAAATTCTAAAGCTTGTCCTGCTTCAACATCTCCTGTGTAAACCTGTCCTAAATTAACACCTTTCATATCGTATAAATCTATAGTAGTTTCTCCAGAATGCTCTGGTGTTAATGCCACTGTAGATATGCCGTTGTATTTTGCTGGTACTGGATAAGAGCGCATTTTAGAATGATCTAATATAGGAGTGTTTAATGCTCGTGCCATGATATTATCTAGAGCCTTATCCAAACGTTGGATTTTAGATTGTTCTTCTTTAGAGGCCTGCGATGGTCTTTCACTAAGCGCAAATGCAACTATAACATCGGTTTCGTTAGCGCCTTCTGTAACTCCTGCAAACTCATCTTTAGAAAAAGGCACGTGAGGGATTTCTTCATCTCGACCAAACACACCATTTTCTGGTAAGCCCAATAAATGAAACGTATCTGCAGTAGAGTCCATTATAGAAAACACACGTCCATTTTCGGTATGGAAGCATCCTAAAAGATGCCCAATTTGGTGGCATACTTTATGCCCTATTAGTTCTGCTGTAACATCTATTCTACTTTTACCTGAGGCCACGCTAACTTCATTGACATTTGGGCCATCTTGGTCTTCATCAATTCCCGCCAAACGATCAAGTAAAAGCACGGCAGTACCATCTGTTCTATAATTTCCAATATCTATATCGCCAGAAGCTCCTAAAACATTTGCACCAAACTCTTCTTGAATACCTCCAACTAATACTTTACTAAATTCAGTAGCATTAGCATCAAACATTTCTAAAATTTCTTCTGCAGCCGTTTCACTACCAAAATCGCTAACAATTTTCACATTGAAATTAGGGTTGATATTCGCCGCTCGTATCTCTTCATCTAAGGCCCTTTCTACAAATACCATGATTTTTTGGGTCAGTTCTTCAAAGTTTGCATCGGTATCATCAATGCCAAAATCTTCCATAAAAGACCTCAAATTAGAAAGTGTACGTAATGTGTTTATGTTTACACCAGGATTTACTTCCTCTTGTACAAAAATTTCATTTAATCTCACTTGTAAATCAGCCATATTTACATAAATATACTGTTTATCTTTATTCGCTAAGCCCGTTTTTTTGGCATTTAACTCTGTTTCAAAATCGCCAAAACCGCGTAATGTAAGTTCATAGGTTCCTGTCTCTGGAACAACGTAATGAAATACACTAACAAAAAAATTATCCTCGACAGATAATGGTAAAGGTGTCACGCCCTCTATACCTGTTATAAAACCAGAAGAACGAAATGCTAGTGTGCCGTCTGGCTTTACAAGCGTATTAATTATAGGGACTCCTTCAAACACTCCTGTTTCCGTTGATGCGGAAGCAATGCCAAAGACTTCTCCTTTTTCAAGATCTACATTCATAACCTTTTCTCTATCACTGTTTTTATCAAATAAGATAGAATACGCGCCTTCTTCAGAC
>CAZLTR010000188.1:3642-4038 GCA_964562415.1 uncultured Hyunsoonleella sp.
CATTAGCGGTGTACTATCATCAGACACTACTACGGCATATAATACCGTATCATCGTTAAACGCTCGATCTACCAATTCTACGGTCGCTCCACCATCTTGTGGTAAGATTTCTTCAAATTCTAAAAACTGGTCTATTCCTTGTGATAGTCTTAAAATTCGAAAATCCAAAGCCTCTGCCCCCTCTCCTGGGGTTAGTCTTATTGTAATGGCTTCGTTAGCTTTCAAATCTACACGAAACACATCTACATCGCCCACCATTACGCCGTCTTGTCTAAAATTTTTGATTTCAGCATTAAACTTTATTTTACTAACTTCATTAGAAAACTCTAAAGTGTTAGGAACATTTATGAGTTCTCCAGTATTGGGATTTCCAAGATTTAAGCGGTCGTTCTCCAC
>CAZLTR010000188.1:4048-7211 GCA_964562415.1 uncultured Hyunsoonleella sp.
CTGACATTTTCAAAAAATGTCAATATATTATTTCCTGAAAAGAAAGAGGTTCTATTGGCAAAATTCTCTTCGTTTGCACTCTTGGCAGACACAGCTGTTCTCTTTGCGGTTAAACTAGAATGTCCTTTATGATGGTGTTCACGAGGGTGTTTACGAGGGTTAGGTGCTTCTTTAAAATGTGTATGAGTGTGTAACGTATGTGAAGTAGCCCGTTTTGTTGTGCTTATCTGTCTCTGTGCTTTAACTCCTCTTACTCTAGCGGGCTGCTTTTGGGCCAAAGCCATAGTAGTATACAGCATCGCAACTGCTGTTGTCTGTAATATAATTTTAAAATGTTTCATAATTAGTATCATTTTGTTCGATGTCCTCCTTGCTCCTATACAACAAAAGAACCTATTCGTTTTATTTAATTTAAAATTAGAATTTAAAACTCTACAAACTACCGTATTTAGGCAGCCCATGACGTTTCTTAGGTCAAAGATTCCTTTTTAACAGGCAAATGGAAACTCATACACATATGCAGTTAACATCTATAAATAATATTGTAAATAGGGAATATACTAAGAGCGCGTTATGGCTCTAAAATGATGGATTAGAACTACTAACTTCGTTTTTTTACATCACAAAAAGGCTTTTCAATAAAAAACACTTCAATGGAGTTTAGACAGGATACTAATACATTTTAGGCAAAATAAGCACAACCTCTGTACCTTTAGCCCTTCCATCTTTGGTCTTTAAATCTGTGATACGCATTTGCGCTTTCTTCTTCAATTGTTTTTGGATGATTTTAAAGCGCATGTCCATATTTCTAGAAGATATTGAAAGATGCTTTGAGGCTTGTTTTATGCGCTCAGCAGCCTCTCTACCTACGCCATTATCTGTAACAGTACATTTTATATAATCACCCGCTTTGATAGCCTTAAAATCTATCCTTAAATGGTATTCGTCATTTTCAATAAAAGCATGCTTAAATGCATTTTCTACAATGGGCTGTATGAGCATAGAAGGAATTAAAAAAACCTCTTCTTCTAAAGTCTTATCTACATTGATTTCATATACAAAATCTTCTCCTTGTCTTAAAGCTTCTAATTTGCAATAAGATTCAAGGGTTTCAATTTCTTTTTGAAAAGGAATGTTAATATGCTCAAAAGCATAGAAAAAGTGCCTAATTAATCGCGCTAGGTTTGCCATATAGGTATTGGCCTCGGCGGTATCTGTTTTTAAGATAAGATTTTGTAATGAGCTAAAACTATTAAATAAAAAATGAGGATTCATGGCTGCTGTTAGGTTTTGCAACTGATTTAAATTTAAAGTTTCCTTAATTTTAACTTGTTTTAATTGGGTTAGAATATTAAAAAAAATAACGCCTCCTATAACTAAAGCCAAGAGGTACAATGCTATAGTTAAGCGGCTTACTTTTATATTTATCTTGGCATTTGCCTTAGTAAGCTTTTCTACAGTAACTTTTTCTCTTTCTAACAAGCGCTTACTTTGCTCTTTTTTTACTTCTTTTCCTAAATCTTTAGTTGTTAAACTATCTAAGTACGCATGCATAGGTACTAAAGCTTCAAATCCTTTTTTATACTGCTTTGTCTTTTCACACAAACGTGCTATACGATTAGACAAAAGTATAACATGTTCGAATTTTCGTTTCTCTTTAGCCAATTCTAGAGCCAACTCAAAACATTTTAATGCACTTTTGTGGTGGCCCAATGCATTTTCTATAACCCCGTATGTATCAATAAAATGATATATCTCTCTTTTTTCAAATCCTCCAAAATCATTATCTAAACGACACCAAGACAAATGCTGCTCTAATACGTCTTTAGCCTTTTCTACTTTACCGTTCTCAAAATAAGCATAGGCTAAATTATTATAGTAACTTATGGCCTGTGTTTTATTGGTTTCAATCTTGCTATATTTTTTCTCTAATTCGAAATAACGTAATACATGTTCTAAAGGGAAATTGGGCAATATCGCAGTCATTCTGGCATAGAAAATGTATTTCTTGGTATCGCTTACATGGTCTATATACCGCTCTGCATTATAATAATAACTAAGAGCTTGTGATTTATCGAAATGAAAGGTAGATTTTCCTAATTGATAGTACAAATCAAAAGCTTCTTTCTTTAACGTAGTAGTGTCTATAACATGCATGGCTTCATTGAGATAAAGTACACTCTGTAAGTAGTCATTTATTCCGTAATAAGATTGCCCTAAATCAATATATAAATCTACTAAAGCTAAAGTATCTTTGTGTTTTTTAGCAATAGGTAACACGTCATTACCTATTTGAATGGCAAGCGGCAAATCTTTTATATGGTTTTGTAACCGGCCTACATATGGTACCCCATACATAACTAGCATTGTATCATTGTTCGCTTTAAGACTTTTGGTATAGTTCCATTTGTATTTTTGATTGAGTACTGTATTATAATACAGCACACTATCATTTAATGAGATAGACTTAAACTGTTGTACTTTTTGGTGTAATTGTTCGATACTATCTTTGGAAAAATAGTCTTGGGCGTATCCCGATAAAAGACCGCACCAAAATAAAATGCATATTATTACTGATTTTATGCGCTGTACAACCGCCGTTTGCATAAGTACTTTATAAAATTAATACGAATTGCATTTTTTCTCGTTACTATTATAAATGCTGTAGTTACAATAATAGCCTTTAAAATTTCTTTTATTAGTAACTAGTGTATGCTTTAAAGCTGTAAATACACTTATGAATAGTTTAAACTCTTAATTAGTCCCTATTTAGGTATTTTATTTACCTGTGAAATGTCTTTCTTAACTAATTATTTAGGGTTTAAAGTAAGTCACAAAGGTAGTATTTATATTTAAAAACCTGTATAATATATACTACACTTATCACTTAAAACGACATCTAAATTAAGTTCTTATAAAATAGAGCTTAAATTCTCTAGTATTATGAATTGTAATATAAGTTTTAACGCATCCAAATGCTCAAAATAAAAAACAAGCGAATTTACTTTTACGCCTCATTCACTTTGCTATTTCACTAAATGTAATGCGTCCTGCTTTTCTCATTTCAACTTTTAGGCAGGATAAAGGTATTGTTAGGTGAATGGTTCCTAAAAAAACATTTATTTCTTTTACACTAGTAGAAAATGAGTAGTTGAACTCATCT
>CAZLTR010000189.1:0-7158 GCA_964562415.1 uncultured Hyunsoonleella sp.
TTCCCAATCTTCAAACATTGAAAATTCGTCTATAATTTCGTTTTGAATCTCTTCTATACTCATTTGCTGCATTTTAATTCTAATATACAATATATTAGAACAATTGTTTTATGCAAAAATACGACAAGATATGTTGCTATTCAATGTTTTCGCCTAAGGATAAGAGGGCTTTTATCAAACTCGCAATATCTTTTGGAGGATTGCCATGATCGAAAGCTGCAGAGGTATACGTTTCGCCATTTGAATTAATTATTAATCGCGCAATAGGTGCGCCATCGAATAAGAAATCTTTGCTTGGAGCGATAAGTTTTGGGATACTTTCGAAATCAATTGTTTTGGAAATTTTAATGATGTCTCGCCATTGCTGGGGTTGTAGTTCTTGTTTAGAAAATTTAGCACCCTGTTTTTGTGTTTGCATTAGGGTTGTTGCATTTACTTTTAGGTGCTGGTAATAGTTTCTCGAAGTGGCAGTATATTCAAAACTTAAAGCAGAGTAAGGCTCATGAACAACATTGGACGCATTGCCACAACACAGTAGCAGCATAACACTAAATATATAGAGTATAGATTTCATTTAAATGCTATGTTATAATACTAGAGTGTATTTGTAAAATGACGCCAAGGTTTAAGACAGCATCATTTTTGCTTTTTTAACCCCTTCTACTAAGGCTTCTACTTCGGCTTTTGTATTATAAAATGCAAAAGAAGCACGAACTGTACCAGGAATCTTGAAATAATCCATAATGGGCTGCGCGCAGTGGTGTCCTGTTCTAACAGCAATACCCAATTTATCTAAAATGGTACCAACATCGTAAGGGTGAATGCTCTCTAAATTAAAAGAAATAACAGAGGTTTTTTCTACTGCAGTACCATATATCTTTAAACCTTCTATTTGAGACAAGAGCTCTGTCGCATAAATAAGCAACTCGTATTCGTAGTTTGCAATAGCATTAAAGCCAATGGTATTCATATAATCTAATGCCGCTCCAAAAGCTATACCTCCACAAATATTAGGCGTTCCTGCTTCGAATTTATGCGGTAAGTCTGCATAGGTTGTTTTTTCAAAAGTGACTTCTGCAATCATTTCTCCACCGCCTTGGTAAGGAGGTAATTTTTTTAACCATTCTTCCTTACCATAAAGCATCCCTACACCTGTTGGACCACAAATTTTATGAGCAGACGTCACGTAGAAATCCACGTCTAAAGCTTGTACATCTGGTTTGAGATGTGGGGCAGATTGGGCACCATCTATAAGTACGGCAGCACCAACACTATGGGCTTGGTCTATAAAATATGAAATAGGATTTATGGTGCCTAGCGCATTAGAAATGTGGTTTACAAACACCAATTTAGTATTTGCAGACAGTAGTGCGTCGAATTCAGAACGTATAAGCGTTCCATTGTCATCCATGGGGATTACCTTAAGAATCGCTCCAGTACGTTCGCAAAGCATTTGCCAAGGCACGATATTACTATGGTGTTCTAAGGCAGATACTATAATTTCATCTCCTTTTCGTAATAAAGCCGAAAATCCATTTGCTACGAGATTTATACCATGGGTAGTTCCCGATGTAAATATAATTTCATGTGCATATTTTGCATTGAAGTGTGCTTGAATTTTTTGACGTGCAGCCTCGTACAAATCAGTGGCTTCCTGACTCAATTTATGTACGCCACGGTGTATGTTAGCATTGTAGTTGGTATAATAATCTACAATGACATCTATGACCTGCTGTGGCGTTTGCGATGTTGCCGCATTATCTAAGTATACCAAAGGTTTACCATTAACTTTACGTGAAAGTATAGGGAAATCTTTTCTAATGTCTTCTACATTGAACATGACGAAATAGGTCTAGCCCCAATTAAGGCATTTGTTGGAACCCCTCGCAAAGAGCCATTGCTAAAAGCGAAATGGGGTTTCTTAAATTTTTTATAGATCAAAACCAATGCTTACCCCTAATTTTTTAGCGATAATTTCAGTAATACGTTGTTTTAATTCTGGAATTTTAACTGAAGCAATTACATTATTGCTAAACGCAAACATAAGTAATCCTTTGGCTTCTTTTTCTGGGATACCACGCGAACGTAGATAAAACATAGCACTTTCATCCAATTGACCAATTGTACAACCGTGAGAACATTTTACATCATCTGCAAAAATTTCTAATTGCGGTTTTGTATTAATAGTGGATTTATCACTAATTAAAATATTGTTATTGGCTTGAAATGCATTTGTTTTTTGGGCTTCCTTCTCTACAACTACTTTTCCATTAAATACACCAGTAGACCGGTCTGAAAAAATACCTTTATAGTCTTGGTGGCTTTCACAATTTGGTTCTATGTGGTGAACCAACGTATTGTGGTCCACATGTTGCTTATCGCCAATAATGGTAATACCTTTTAAAATAGAATCGATGCGTTCGCCTTCTTGGTAAAAATTTAAATTATTACGCGTTAGTTTACCTCCAAAAGCAAAGGTATGCACAGAGGCAATACTTTCTCTCTTTTGTTTAATAAAGGTATTGTCTATTAAAGACGCATTTTCATTATCATTTTGAATCTTATAGTAGTCTACTATGGCGCGTTTATTAGCGAAAACTTCTGTAACACTGTTGGTTAATACAGGGTTATTCGTTAAGTTTTGATGGCGTTCTATGATTTGTACATGAGAATTCTCGTCTACAACAATTAAGTTTCGAGGTTGCAACATGGTAGCAGCGTCGTTGCCTGTAGAAAAGTGTATGATTTGAATAGGCTTTTCTACGACCTTATTTTTAGGAATATGAATGTAAGCACCTTCATTAGAAAATGCAGTATTCAATGCCGATAAACTGTCTTTTTCAGCAGCTTTGTTAAAGTGATTTTCTATCACCAATTGGTATTTAGGTTTGCTAAGCGCAGCAGACATTAAGCACACATCGATACCATCATGAGTGGTTTCAGAAAGGTGCGATGAGTACTTGCCATCGATAAAGATAATTTTATAGGTATCTATATCGTGGATAAAGTACTTTTTTACGTCTTTATAATCTAAGGCATTTTCCTGTTTAGGGAAAACACTGTAATCTTCTTTAAGAATTGCATTTAAAGAGGTGTATTTCCAAGCTTCTTCTTTTTTAGTAGGGAAGCCTTTTTCTTCAAATATTTTGATAGCATCTGATCTTACATCGTGTACAAAGGCATCTATATCGACTTTATTTTCGAATGCTAAAAATGATGATACTAGTTTTTCTTTTAAATCCATTGTGTTAAGTTTTCAGTCGCTGTCGTAGTTTTCGGTAGAAAAATTAAGAAAGACGTTATGTGCTACTTTTTTACGTATTGGTGTAACAGTTTTATAAGACTGTTTAAACGTTTACTTCTTCTTTAATCCAGTCGTAACCTTTTTCTTCGAGCTCGTGTGCCAATTCTTTGGTTCCAGATTTTACAATTTTACCATTGTATAACACATGTACAAAATCAGGAACGATATGATCTAACAAGCGTTGGTAGTGTGTGATAACGATAACAGCGTTGTCTTTGCTTTTTAATTTGTTTACCCCATTGGCAACAATGCGTAGCGCATCAATATCTAAACCAGAATCGGTTTCGTCTAATATGGCTAATTTAGGTTCTAACATTGCCATTTGGAAAATTTCATTACGTTTCTTCTCTCCTCCAGAGAAGCCTTCGTTTAGAGAACGCGACAAAAATTTTCTATCAATTTCTAAAAGCTCAGATTTTTCACGAATAAGTTTAAGCATGTCTTTGGCTGGCATTTCTTCTAAGCCTCTTGCTTTTCTAGATTCGTTAATTGCAGTTTTCATGAAGTTTGTAACAGAAACTCCTGGAATCTCTACAGGGTATTGAAACGATAAAAAGATGCCTTTGTGGGCACGTTCTTCGGCCGCTAATTCTTCAATGTCTTCGTCATCAAAAATAATAGACCCTTCTGTAACTTCATACTCTTCTTTGCCTGCTATAACAGAAGATAAAGTACTCTTTCCAGAACCATTAGGCCCCATTATAGCGTGTACTTCACCTGGTTTTACTTCAAGATTAATACCTTTTAAGATACTTTTGTCTTCAATGTTTGCGTGTAAATTATTTATTTTTAACATGGCCTTTTTTTAATATTCTGAAAATTTCAAAATATGAGTTTGAAATTTATGTGTTGTTTATACTTTAATTAGCTGCCCAATTTTATGGTATTGTTATCTTCTTTAGCACTGGGGGATACCGCTAATATTTCTGTAATTTCTATTTTTTTATCCCAAAGGATTGTCTCGTGTTTTTTTGTAGAAATTGTACCCTTAACCTCTACATCAACCATATCGGTTGGTTCTTTTTTGTATTTTTTAGCTAACGTTTGAAGTTCTTCCAGTTTGTTGTTAAATAGTACGCCGTAAATTTCAGAACCTGTTTGTAGTACAGCTGCACCGTCGTAATAGACGAATTCTCCTTTAAAATGATCTAAATCATTGTCTTGAGACTGGGTTTCAACGTTTGCTTGAGTAGTCGTTTCCGTTTCGGCTTTTGTTTCGTTTTTACAATGAAAACATGTAATGACTAAACTTAAGATCAAAAGTATTTTTTTCATTTTTAATGGGTATGGTTTAACCTACGCTGCCTTCTAAACTAATCTCTAATAGTTTTTGTGCTTCCACAGCAAATTCCATAGGTAATTTATTTAAAACATCTTTGCTAAAACCATTTACAATTAGAGCAATAGCTTTTTCTGTATCGATACCACGTTGGTTACAGTAAAATATTTGGTCTTCCCCAATTTTACTTGTTGTCGCTTCATGTTCTACTTTTGCAGATTTGTTTTTAGCTTCTATATAAGGAAACGTATGTGCTCCACATTCATTGCCCATTAGGAGACTATCACATTGCGAAAAGTTACGCGCATTTTCGGCTCTAGAATTTATTTGGACTAAACCACGGTAGCTGTTTTGAGATTTCCCCGCAGAAATACCTTTAGAGATAATGGTAGACTTAGTGTTCTTACCTAAATGAATCATTTTAGTACCTGTATCTGCTTGTTGGTAATTGTTTGTTACAGCGATAGAGTAAAATTCACCTACAGAGTTGTCGCCTTTTAATACGCAAGAAGGGTATTTCCAAGTTACAGCAGAACCTGTTTCTACCTGCGTCCATGAAATTTTAGCATTGGTTTCGCATAAGCCACGCTTAGTAACGAAATTGTAAACGCCTCCTTTGCCTTCTGCATTACCAGGGAACCAGTTTTGTACGGTAGAGTATTTTATTTCTGCGTCGTCTAAAGCAATGAGTTCTACAACTGCAGCATGCAATTGGTTTTCATCACGACTGGGTGCCGTACAGCCTTCTAGGTAACTTACATAACTGCCCTCGTCTGCAATTACTAACGTTCTTTCAAATTGTCCAGTTCCAGCTTGATTAATCCTGAAGTATGTAGACAATTCCATAGGACAGCGTACCCCTTTAGGGATGTAGCAAAATGAGCCATCACTAAACACGGCAGAGTTTAAAGCTGCATAAAAATTATCTTTTTGAGGTACTACGGTACCTATATATTTTTTCACTAGTTCAGGGTGCTCTTTAATTGCTTCCGAGATGCTCATAAAGATGATACCTTGTTCGGCTAGTGTCTTTTTAAATGTAGTTGCTACCGATACCGAATCGACCACAACATCCATGGCCACACCAGCAAGTTTTTTTTGTTCATCTAGAGAAATACCTAGCTTTTCGAAAGTGGCAAGCAATTCAGGATCTACCTCGTCAATACTATCGTATTTAGGTTTGCTGTTAGGCGCAGAATAATAGGATATGCCTTGAAAATCGGGTTTTTTATAATGCACATTAGCCCACTCGGGTTCAGTCATGCTTTCCCAAACACGAAAGGCCTCCAAACGCCATTCTGTCATCCATTCGGGTTCTTCTTTTTTCTTTGAAATGGCTCTTACTATACCTTCGTTTAAGCCGTTAGGAAATGTCTCAGATTCAATATCTGTATAAAAACCATATTCGTATTCTTTGGTTTTTAACTCTTCTCTTAAATCATCTTCTGTATATTTCGACATGCGTTCTTAGTTCTTTTTTTTGTGCTTCCTTTATTTAGGAAGGCTAGGGAGGTGATTTATAATGAAAACGATTCGCCACAACCACAGGTGCGATTGGCATTGGGGTTATTAAACACAAATCCTGTTCCGTTTAACCCTCCTGAATATTCTAATGTTGTACCTATAAGATATAAAAAGCTTTTTTTATCAACAATAATCTTAACACCATTGTCTTCAAAAACTTTATCATCTTCTTGTTGTTCTTTGTCAAATTTTAAATCGTAAGACAATCCAGAGCAACCACCACTTTTAACACCTACACGTACATAATCTGTAGTAGCGTTGTAGCCATCATCAGTCATGAGCTCTATTACTTTCTTTTTAGCGGTTTCTGAGACTTTAATCATGTTTTATATTAATTAGATATGCTCTAAATAGAGCACAAAGATACGATATAAGTCATGGATTACCATATTACCTAACATTATATTAGTATATAGTTTTATAGGAATAGATTATGGTATGTCTTTTTAATTGGGGAGATACTTTGTTTAATGTTTGATTGTTAGGTGGAAACAGAACGTTTTACAGGCGTAAATCTATAAGTTGTATTTAACTAGAAGGGGGTGTTGTAAAGTGTGTTTTATGCCTGTACAGCAAAACAAAATGAGGCAACATTGTAATTGTAAATAGAAGCGATGTTGCAAGATATGTCAAGGTATGAAAGTGCTGCGAGATTCTTATAAAAACCCTATAAACGAATTAAATTTAGAGATGGTTTTTTTCGTCTTAAAATAATTTGAAAAAGAACCTTTAACGTCGTGCGAGGATTTGTTTATAATAGCATCAGATTTGTATCTTATAAAATGATTTTTACAACATTTACATTCCAATTCGGAAGTATCACTATCTATGGCTTTAATAAATTTGAAGTTATGACCAAACAGCGCACAGAAGCTGTTTATAGGTTTGTCGAAAATCATATAAGTAGGTATTGGGGACTACAAATATGCAAAAAAAACAGATTAAATACGATAAAAAGTATATTTTTTCGATGAAATGCACTTTTGAAAGATAATTTAATGAATTCATCTTGACGTTTTGTTTTTAACCGAAAATGAGTTGAAATTTAACC
>CAZLTR010000190.1:0-7028 GCA_964562415.1 uncultured Hyunsoonleella sp.
TTGAAATGCCATTTTAGAAGTAAAACGCTCATCGACACGTCTCACAGGAATTTGGGGCAGTACTTTTTCTAGTTGTTTTAAAAAGTCTACTATCAAAACTTCACTTTCAGAAGCAGTATTATTCATTTGCTTAGGTTCTCCCACTAAAAACAGTTCGACTTGTTCTTTAGAGATGTAATCTTTTAAAAAAGGGATTAAAGTAGAAGTCTCCACAGTAGTAAGACCTGAGGCTATAAGCTGTAACTCATCCGTCACTGCAATTCCCGTTCTCTTGCGGCCATAATCTATTGCTAATATTCGAGGCATATCATTCTTTCTGCAAAAGTATGGCTTTCAAAATAAAAACAACACATTTTTTTATAACACGAGCCATTAGACCTTAAACCCTTAGTCATTTACATTAAAAACGTAAACTATTCTTGTGCTTGTGTCCAAGCCTTTTTCCGCGCTGTTGTTTTCGTACCTAACTTAACCAAGCTTGTTAAAATAACGTTAGGGTTAGCTTTAAATTTAACATAAGTAGTTTTATCCACCCCATTACGAGTATATTTCACCACGACACGTTTGCCTATTTTGTTTTTGGATATAACAGTTTTGTATTCTGTCATATTAGAAAAAGCTCGATTATTAATAGAGACAATAATATCGCCTTTCTCTAGTCCGCCATTGTAAGCAGGAGTGTAACGCCTTGTGTAATCTATAACCTCTGCCATGCCTTTAGCATTAAACGCAACTTTCGCGCCTAAATAAGGAGCCTTTACAGGAGTAGTAAGCACACCTACAGAGGCTAATAATTTCTTATAATCGAAAGCTCGGGGTGTATCAATAGTATATTTAAAAAAGTTATCTGCAAAAGTGTTTCCTGCATATTCGCGTAAAGTAGTGTATATATTTTCTACGCGAAATGGAATCTCTGTTTTTCCATATTTTGTCCACAATAACTTCATAAAATCATCCAGACTTAAACCGTCTTTGTTGCGCAATTGTAAATCTAATACCAAAGCGATCATCATACCATGATTTGAAGATGAAATGTATAAATTTGATGTGTTTTGAGGATCGGCATACTGCGATACTCCTTTATAAAAAACAGCCTTTTCACTAATCGCATTGGCATTGGTGTATACCAAAGCAGGACAACTCACCACCTCGTTTATTACATAAGACAGTTCTTCTAAAAATTGGTCTTGAGACCACACTTCGGCTCTGCGTAATCCCAAATATGCATAATAATTAGCAAAACCTTCTGTAAACCAATATTCCTTAGCTTTAGCATAAGATTGAAAGTTAAATGGACTTAATGCCGCTGGCTGCATGCGTGTAGCATTCCAAGATTGAAAAAATGCCTTAGTTAAATGACGCACAACTAAAGGTATATCGTTTTCTGTTAGTGTACTTTTATACGTTGCCAAAGTCGTATTTCTATATCCTGCAACTTCTGCATGTCGCGTTTGAGGAAGTGTACTTAATAAAAATTGATAGCTATCATTTTCATATATAGGAAGGCCGCCAAACACTGTTTTGTGAACTTCAACCACTTTTAACAAGGCCTCAAAAATACGATCAACTACAGCTGTATCTGCTATTAAAGTCGTCGCAAACTTTAATTCTATATTTTTTTTACCCGAAGCTAAGGTTTGAGTTTTAGTGACTAATGGCCCTAAAAGAGCAGGGCTTCTCATAAATTCCTGTAAATTCTCTGCTTCATACACATTGGTATTTATAGGTTTTAAATGCGTAGCAATAGTCCACTTGTCACGTATGTTGTAGGTAATCTCTACAGGCCTACTCTCTAAAGCTGGCATGTACATAAATGTTGCAGGTGCATTAATCACACAACCTTCTTCCGAAAATTTAGAAAAAACAGTATCACCTTGATCTGCAAAAATCCTATAACTTACCATAATAGTTCCATCATGATCTTCCACATCCCATTGATTTAATCCTATCGCTTCAACTTTTAAAGGCTTGCCAGAACCATTCGTAAAACTTAAATCATATATATTTTTGGCAAAATGATAGAATCCAAAACTACCTGGTGCGGTTTGCGCCATCGTTAACGATGCTTTTCCTTCCTGTATATTTGTAAACTTTGCATTTACTGTAGCTTCATGATGTACAGCTTTTTTAAAGGAAATAACATATGTGTTTTTTACTTGAGCAAAAAGGCTTAAAACAAAACAATTAATAAATACTAATGAGGCAATGGATTTCATCTAACTTATTTTAAATTTTTTAATCAAATTAAGGCGCAAAACTACAATTTTAAGGAAAAACTACAAACCAATATAAGTTAGAAAAAACTTAAATGTAACTTATTACACATAAAAGCCCTCATAAAAACAATACATCTTCATAATTAAGCACTTAAATTAAAAAAAACAGAACTCACAGTGTTGTAATAATTTATTTATATTTGTCTTATAAAATAAAACATACTAGATGCTAAATTGCTCTAAAAACCTAGATAATGCTATACATGTTGCTATAGCTTTAGCTAAGGAAAATAGCCATAAAAATTATGGCCCTTCTCATTTATTAAAGGCACTATTACACAAAGATTCTGGACTAGATGAATTGTTATTTCAACTACATACCGATATCTTTTACATTGATGAGTGGTGCGACGTACGTATTGAAAGTTATCCTAAAGTAGCCAGCATACCTCATAAAATTGAAGGTGATACTGATATAAAGGCCGTTTTTAATGAAGCTGAAAATCTTATGCTTAAGATTGGGGGTAATAACTTATCGGAAATTGCTGTACTCACTGCTTTATGCACTCCTGGAGTAGGTTTTTCTTATGAACAACTTAAATCCTTGCCTCTTACTGCCGACGAATTACTAAAAGCAGTAAGTACCGATACACCTACTTCTAAAGGAAGTACAACACCAAAACCTAACGCTTCTAAGGCAGATACTAGTATTCTTGAAGAATTCTGTACCAATAAAATAGAAACTGCTAAAGCAGGTGAACTCAAACCTATATTTGGGCGTGATGGAGAATTAAAAATGATTGTTGAAATTCTAGGACGCCACTCTAAACCTAACGTACTTATACTGGGCGATTCTGGAGTTGGTAAAACTGTACTTTTAGATGGTTTTGCCAATGCTATTGCTAACGGCAATGTACCAGAGGTCCTTCGCAATGCCTCCATTTACGAAGTTGATGTGGTGAGCCTCTTAGTAGGCGCCAGCTATAAAAGCGAGGTAGAAGACCGTCTTAAAAAGATTTTTGCGGCTGTTAAGACCCTAAAAACGCCAGTATTACTTATAGACGATTTGTCTAATCTTACAGATAAAGATAATGGCAACCAAGGTTTGATTAATATTTTAAAATCGGAATTAGCCAAAGGAGAAGTCACCATTGTAGCAACGTCTACAAGTGAAGCGTATAGAAAACATATAGAGCCTCATCAAGGTTTGGCGCGACAGTTTGAAAACGTACAGCTCATAGAACCTTCTCCAGAAGATACGCTTACCATGATAGATAGTACTATTGATTTGTATACTAATTTTCATGAATTGACTATCGATAAACCTACCATAGCAGAAGCCATTCGCTTGTCTAAACGTTTTAGTAAAGACCGCTGTCTTCCAGATGTAGCGATAGACTTGATAGACCGTACCATGTCTGCATCGCGCTATATGCTTGAGACGACGGCTGCTAATATAGACATGTTAAAAGCCATTTTAGAAACTCAAAAAGCAGCTGAAGATCCACTAAAAGCAGTCAATGAATTGCGTTGGCAATGGTTTAATCTAAAAAATGTATTTAGTTATCTTATTTTTAGTGAACTCGATTACGAAGAAGATTTTAATACGATTACTACAGTACCCGAAGCAGTTGCCAAAATTGAATCTATTTTAGAACAATGTGCGCAATTTGTGGCCACACCAAAAACAACAGTAACCAAACAAGATATTTCTGCAACTATTGCCAATATTACTGGCATCCCTGTGGGCAAATTGCAAGCTGACGAAAAAGAACGGTTATTAGACATGGAAGCCACGTTAAGGCGACGTGTTATAGGTCAAAATTATGCCTTAAAAATAATTACAGATGCCATATTAGAATCGCGCTCTGGTTTAAGTAAACCAGGCTTACCGATTGGCTCTTTCTTTTTTACAGGCCCTACTGGTACTGGAAAAACAGAATTGGCAAAATCTTTAGCCGAATTCATGTTTCAGTCTGAAGAAGCCATCATTAGATTCGATATGTCTGAGTTTAAAGAAGAGCATTCTGCCGCCCTACTTTATGGAGCGCCTCCAGGTTATGTTGGTTATGAAGAAGGTGGTGTGCTTGTTAACAAAATACGAGAACGCCCCTATTCTATTGTGCTTTTTGATGAAATAGAAAAAGCGCACCCTTCTGTATTCGATATCTTTCTTCAAATTTTAGATGAAGGTAAGCTAAGTGACCGCTTAGGAAAAGTTGGAGATTTCTCTAATGCTGTTATTCTATTCACCTCTAATATAGGAAGTGCACAAGTCGTTTCTTCTTTTAATGAAGGTGTTGTACCTAAAACAGCTGACTTGTTAGAAATTATGGGCAATTATTTTAGACCCGAATTTTTAGGCCGTCTTACAGAAATTATACCTTTTGCACCTATTTCTGTCGAAAATGTAGTTAAAATTTTCGAAATACAGATGAAAGATTTACATAAAGCCTTGGAAAGACAAGGAATTAGTTTAAATTTAACCGCCACAGCGAAAGAATTTTTAGCAAATAAAGGTTTTACACCTAAATATGGAGCGAGACCCTTACGTGCAGTGATACGTAATGAATTACGTGCACCCCTGTCTAAAAAAATAATTAAAGGCGATATCGCCAAAGGCAGTAGTATAGAATTAGATTATAAAGAAGAATCACTTGCTTGGACTTACAACTAACACTTGTATGGCCAAGCCGCTATTATTAATAAACGATTTAGATAAACAATAAACGCTTAAGTACAATATGGATAATTACAGTTTAGGAGGCTCAGAAGTAAAAACCGATGCCTCAGAGGCAATCTCAGAAATTAGCCAAAACAAGACATTACTTGTTCAAAAATTAACACAGGATCCTCCTGTAAAACCAGAAGTGGTAAAAGGACTTAATTCTGTAGAGGCCGTTTTCGACCATTTTAAACCCGAAATAGAAGTTACACACGAAAATCAAGATGGTGTTGAAAAAAAAGAAACCTTGCGTTTTTCTAATGTTGGCGACTTTAGTAAAAAAGGTATCGTAGACCAAAGTGAATACCTTAGAAACTTAAACGCAGAAAAAGACCAATACTTAAAAGTTGTAAAACAATTAAAGTCTAACAAAATTTTAAAAATGGCTCTAGAAAACAAAGATGCTAAAGAAGCATTACTAGAGTCTATACATTCTTTACTTACAGAATTAAGAGAAAAATAACCACTTATTAAAAGATACTTATGTCTGCACTTGAAAATAAAAAACAAGCCGTGGTTATTGAAAACCCGGTACAAAAATTAAAAGAAACAGAAGAAAAATTAGCGCGTTACGGTGGTTTCGACTTATTAGAGTCTGCCATTGAAAACGTTCAAAATATGAATCCGCAGCGTAAAGCGCGTAAAAAGATTTTCCTTTCGGAATCTTCTAAGAAAGGCGAACGTGAGATGCTTGCCAAAACTTTAGAAATATGGGCCGATGTATTGTCTTCCTCTGAAGATTTATCAGAAATGGCGAATAATTCTGAAGAACAATCTAAAGTTGCAGAGCAAACATTAACCAAAAATTTAGCCAGTGTTTTAGAAGAAACTAGAGCGATGGAACAATCCTATAGGTCTGTAGCTTTGTTTTACAAAAATACAGAGTCTTCTAAAGTAAAAAATATCAATATTGTAAACGCCGAGCTAGAGCAGCTTAAAGATTTAGATAACACCCGCTTTATAGATGCCATTGAAGAAGAATTGGTGCAAGGTTATGACCGTTTAGACCTAAGAGACAATTATGGTTTATTGGTAATCCCTGGCTACTTGGGTTCTAATAAAGTTGTTGAAAAATGGGGAAAAATTGCCTATAAGAATAAAGTCATGATGGTGACCGATTTTGAGCATTTAGACGAACCAGATGACGTTATGGAAATGTTTGAATTGGCCAACTTAACTGGTGGTGATAATTTTAGATCTAATGTTATCATGTCTTGCAACTGGCTCGTAGGTCGTGGTAAGTATGATGAAGTGGGCGAAGAAGACGATTTATTTGTACCGCCATCTAGTGCCTTAGCAGGAAAAATTTATAAAACATTAATGTCTCAAGTTACTGCTGGTAAAAAGTTTGGTGGTATTAATGAGGTCGATGGTGTACGTTTCGATTTGAAAAAAGGTGAAGTCTCTCAACTTGAAAAACTAGGCTTGGTACCTATGGTAAACGAATACGGAAAGGTAATGGCCTTCTCTGCAAAAACACTATTTAACGGCGATAATTTAGGCCTGCAAACCTACTCGGTAGTACGTGTATTCGATTATGTGACTAAAGTACTTATGGACTTCTTAAATCGTAGAGCGTTTGAGAACTTTAATGCCAAAACACGTCGCGAATTAATGAGTCAAATTGTAAAATTCTTGGACGGCATTACAGGGCCAGATAAACTGATAGAAGATTTTTCTATTAAACGTTTTGAGCAAGATCCCAATCAAAAAGACCGCATTCTTTTAGACATACACATGAAACCTTACTTTCCAGCTAAAAACTTTATGATAAAGTTAGATGGACAAAAAGGAGATGATGGTACAGAATGGGGTACTGAGTACGACCAGCAATAGCACACAATTATTTCAGTTGTTAGCGATAACAACGCTTTTTAATACATAAAACATCCAAGGTTTAGTTTCTAAATCTTGGATGTTTTTTTTAGGTCAACGTTTAGCACAGTATGTACCATACTCTATTCTTAAGAACATGGTATGAGCTAACACTTATTCTACCTTAATGACCTGCTGCACTCAAGATCTAAACCCTTATTCAAAGACATTGTTTCACTGTAACATAAAGTTTCTAACTTTAAGGAGCAGCA
>CAZLTR010000191.1:0-7025 GCA_964562415.1 uncultured Hyunsoonleella sp.
AAAGATTTCGCGCAATTGGTTTCAGAAAACATATTCATGTACCGTCCTGTTTTTTGTGGTGGTTACGAAACATGGGGCATTCCTGAAGTGCAAAAGAAGTTTGAAGTTACAGACCCCCTACAGGTTATAGATAACCTGGGCATGATGGGAGATGCTAGTGATAATATTCCTGGGCTTCCAGGTGTAGGCGATAAAACCGCTAAAAAATTTATTGCGCAATTTGGCAGTATGGAAGGCCTTTTGGAAAACTCAGATCAGCTAAAAGGCAAAATGAAAGAAAAAGTTGAAGCTAACGCAGAGTTGGGGCTGCTTTCTAAAAAATTGGCCACAATCATGCTAGATGTCCCTGTTACATTTAACGCTAAGGATTTTGAATTAGACCAACCAGACATTCCTAAAGTTACCGAAATATTTCAGGAACTAGAATTTAGACGTCTTATAGACAATTTCACCAAAACTTTTGCAGTAGAATCTCCTAGTACTGAAACTCCAAATAACACCAGTTCTAAGTCAACCCCAAATACCACTTCTAAAGACACATCTGGGGCTGGCGAAGGTCAATTTTCTCTATTTGGTGGCGCTGACACTTCCAACGCTGAAACCACTGATAAAACACAAACGCCTAGTCGTAATACGGCTGAAAATACAGCTCACCTTTACCAAAGTGTTGCACCTGGTATGGCAACAACCTTTTTTCTTAAAAGTTTAATGCAGCAAACTTCTGTTTGTTTCGACACAGAAACTACGGGATTAAATCCCTTAACCGCAGAATTAGTTGGCATCGCATTTTCATGGGAAGCAGGCAAAGGTTTTTACCTGCCATGTCCTGAAGACCAAGCCGAAACACAAGCGCTTTTAGAAACTTTACGTCCATTTTTTGAAGATGAAAGCATTGAAAAAATAGGTCAGAACTTAAAATACGACATCAAAGTCCTCGCAAAGTATAATATCGCTGTTAAAGGCCCGCTATTCGATACCATGCTAGCGCATTATCTCATCAATCCAGATATGCGTCATAATATGGATATTTTAGCAGAGACCTATTTAAATTACACGCCTATTAGCATCACAGAACTTATTGGCAAGAAAGGTAAAAACCAACTGTCCATGAGAGATGTACCTGTTGATAAACAAACAGAATACGCTGTTGAAGATGCCGATATTACCTTACAGCTTAAAGCGCACTTTAAAACCGAATTAGGTGATGCCAATACTCAAAAATTATTTGATGACATTGAAATCCCCCTATTGCGTGTATTAGCAGCAATGGAATTAGAAGGTATCAATCTGGATAAATCCTTTTTAAATGGCTTAGCCGAACAACTTAACAAAGACATTACAGACTTAGAGACCCGCATTTATGAGACCGCTGGAGAAACATTTAATATTGCTTCTCCTAAACAATTAGGTGTCATTCTTTTTGAAAAACTGAAATTAGTCGACAAACCTAAAAAAACAAAATCGGGACAATATTCTACTGCCGAAGACGTCTTAAGCTATCTAGCTAAAGACCATGAGATTATTCAAAATATTTTAGATTATAGAGGCTTATCTAAGCTAAAAAGCACTTATGTAGACGCTCTACCTACCCAAGTTGAGGCCGCTACAGGGCGTGTACATACCGACTACATGCAAACGGTAGCGGCTACAGGACGCTTAAGTAGTAACAACCCCAACCTTCAAAATATACCCATTCGTACCGAACGTGGGCGACAAGTACGTAAAGCCTTTATACCTCGAAATGACGAATACACTCTACTAGCAGCTGATTACTCGCAGATAGAATTGCGTATCATTGCTGCACTAAGTAAAGAAGAAACCATGATTTCTGCCTTTCAAAATGGTGAAGACATTCACGCTTCTACGGCCTCTAAGGTTTTTAACGTGCCTCTTGAAGCGGTGACTCGAGAACAACGTAGCAATGCCAAAACCGTAAACTTCGGTATCATTTATGGCGTATCTGCTTTTGGATTGAGCAATCAAACCAACCTGTCTCGTGCCGAATCTAAAGAGTTAATAGATACCTATTATGCTACGTATCCTAAACTACGCGCCTATATGAGTGAACAGGTTGATTTTGCTAGAGATAATGGGTATGTACAAACCGTTTTAGGCCGTCGTCGTTATTTAAAAGACATCAATTCTCGTAATGCTGTAGTACGTGGCGCTGCCGAACGTAATGCCGTAAATGCCCCCATACAAGGAAGCGCTGCAGATATCATTAAAATTGCGATGATCAATATACACAACAAACTAGAAACTGGCAGCTATAAAACAAAAATGCTACTACAGGTACATGATGAATTGGTCTTCGATGTTTACAAACCAGAACTAGAAACCATAAAAACACTGGTAAAAACAGAAATGGAAAATGCCTATACTCTAGAAGTGCCTTTAGATGTCGAATTAGATACAGGTGCAAATTGGTTGGAGGCGCATTAATAGAGTTTCAACACATTATAGAAATAGATCTCTCAGAACACTAGACGTGTTCTGAGACTCCTAAAGCCTCCATTTGAAACCACATCATAAAGCCTTCTAATTGAGAGCAATTAGAAAATGGTTTGCAAAAACAAATTACTTTCGCTTCTTTTTAGTTTTAAACTTCGCTTTATTTTTCCTTTGATTAAAAGGCACAGCATCATCAAACGTATGTTTGGCTTTACCTGGCTTATTTTTACGCCATTTCTCGGTTTTTTCAGGAACTAATACCTTAAGTAAATCTTGTCGCCCCAGTTTGTTCAATGTATTTTTAATCCACGCTTTATTCTCGTCTTTATACCAAAAGAAAAAACGGTGTTGCTCGTCCTTTTCTTTACGTGTCTTTGGCGTATTTACTTTTTTAAGGGTGTAAGGGTGGTACCCACTGTAATAAATTACAGTAGCTACAGTCATTGGTGTTGGAGTAAACCCTTGCACCTGTTCTAACTGAAAGCCCATATCTTTAGTCTCTGCCGCTAAATTGGCCATATCTTCTGCCTCACAAGCGGGGTGATTGGATATGAAATAAGGAATAAGTTGCAACTTCAACTTATTCTTAAGATTAATTTTATCAAACCGTTCCTTAAATTTATGGAAATAACTAAAGGATGGTTTTCGCATTAACTTCAAAACGGGATCGCTTGTATGTTCTGGTGCTACTTTTAAACGTCCAGAAACGTGCTTTGTCATCACCTCTTCAGTATAGGCATCTAATTCTTTAGGATCTGCGTTTTTGTTAAATTCTGGCACAAGCATATCGTGTCGTATCCCACTACCAATAAACGATTTTTTTATTTTAGGATGACTATCTACAGCCTGATACAGTTCTGTTAAAGGTTTATGAGATGTATCTAAATTACTGCAAATAACAGGTGAAATACAAGACGGTGCGACACACTTATCGCAAATCTCTTGCACCTTTCCTTTCATTTTATACATATTAGCACTAGGACCACCTATGTCTGACAAATATCCTTTAAAATCGGGCATATTTGCTACAGTATCAACTTCTCTTAATACAGACTCTTGGCTACGAGAGGCTATAAATTTACCTTGATGGGCAGATATGGTACAAAAACTACATCCTCCAAAACATCCTCTGTGAATGTTTATCGAAAACTTAATCATCTCGAAAGCAGGAATAGGTCCTCGTTTGTTGTATTTAGGGTGTGGTAACCGTGTATAGGGCAAATCGAAAGAGGCATCTATTTCGTCCTCTGTCATTGTTGGATAAGGCGGATTGATCATTAACGTCTTGGTTCCTACCTTTTGAAAAATACGTCTGGCTGCTAATTTATTACTCTCCTGTTCAATCGTTTTAAAATTAGAAGCATAGGCTTTTTTGTCCTTTAAACAACGCTCATGAGATACAATTTCAACATCTTCCCAATTGCTGTTTTTAGGTACTTTAGCGGTTTTATCTAATAAAACAGCGGTTTGTTTTATAGTGGTAATACTAGAAAATGGCACGCCCTTTTGCAACAAACGCACGACTTCGCGTAACGGTTGTTCTCCCATGCCATACACTAGCATATCGGCTTTAGAAGTTTCTAAAATGGTAGGCATTAAGGTATCACTCCAATAGTCGTAATGGGTAACACGTCGTAGTGAGGCTTCAATCCCACCTATTAAGACAGGGACATCTGGCCATTTCTCTTTTAAAATTTTTGAATAAACGGTCGTAGCATAATCTGGCCTAAAACCAATGTCTCCATTTGGCGTATACGCATCCTTGTCCCGTCGTTTTTTATTCGCATTATAATTGCTAATCATTGGGTCCATACACCCTCCTGTAACACCAAAAAACAACTTTGGCGCCCCTAGCTTTACAAAATCTTGAAGATTATCGTTCACATTTGGTTGAGGCACAATAGCAACACGCAAGCCATAACTTTCTAATATACGCCCTATCACGGCAGGTCCAAACGAGGGGTGGTCTACATAAGCATCACCACTAAATAAAATGACATCTAAAGCATCCCAGCCTCTTATTTTAACCTCTTTATTTGTGGTAGGTAACCAATCGGAAAGTTTTAAATCTTGCATAGCTGTGCAAAAATACGGAAAATCGACCATTACTCTATCAGCTTATGCTCGATCTATAACAAATAACATCTATTCCCCACCTCTAGATAAGGATGAGCTATGCGCTTATCTCATAACCTTACCAGTAAAAGCACTACTCTATCTATAAAGACAGGTTGTGATTTTTTATTTAAATTTGCCACTTATTTTTATCTCAAATGAGCATTATTTCAAAAGACATCTCTAAAGCCGTTCAATTATTGAGTGACGGTGACATTATTGCAATCCCAACAGAGACTGTTTATGGATTAGCTGGAAATATTTTTAATGAAAATGCAATTCGCCAAATTTTCAAAACCAAAGAACGTCCGCTATTCAATCCTTTAATTGTTCATATCGCTAAAGACAAACCTTTAGCAACGGTTGCTCGCCATGTGCCTAAAAAAGCACAAGAACTAGCCGACGCATTTTGGCCTGGACCGCTTACCTTAGTCTTAAAAAAACAAGATGCCATACCAGATATTGTGACTGCAGGAAAGGACACCGTGGCCGTACGCGTGCCAAATCATAACCTAACGCAAGACCTTTTGAAGCGCTTAAATTTTCCAATTGCTGCGCCAAGCGCCAACCCTTTTGGAAGCATTAGCCCAACGAAAGCAGCTCATGTCGATCACTATTTTAAAACTAAAATTAAAATGGTTTTAGATGGAGGCGCTTGTCATAAAGGCATAGAGTCTACCATTATAGGTTTTGAAGATGACCAACCTATTATATACCGCCTAGGTGCCATCTCATTAGAAGCCATCGAAAAAGTAATTGGCAAAATAGCTTTAAAAAACACAGACAATAGCACCCCTAATGCTCCAGGTATGCTCGACAGACATTATGCCCCTTCCACATTAACCATACGTTCTAATCGTATTATGGAAGACGTTCTTAAACACAAAGGGAAACGAATTGGCGTCTTAACCTTTACGCAAGTTGTACAGCATGAAAACATTGAAAAACACATTGCACTCTCCAAATCGGGACATCTGGAAGAGGCTATGGCGCAATTATACGATGCTTTACATCAATTGGATAGCCTAAATTTAGACCTTATCATTACAGAAATATTTCCAGACCACGATTTAGGCAAATCCATTAATGACCGCCTAAAAAGAGCGACCTATTCCTCTTAATATTTTTTGAGCACCTAAACCGCTAAAAGACATCTCTTTTAGCATTTCTATGGCGCCTTACAATTAAAAATAAGCCCCATTTGCTTTTACCATAAAGATTTACAGTTTGTTAAGGCATTCTGTTGCTAGCCAAAATATTACACTTGGCTATTGGGTAATAAAATATATAGTCGTACATTTGCAAACTCTTTTTAAGAGAGGAATGTTTAATCAGAAAAAATTAAAAGTGTGGACACATTAAGCTACAAAACGATTTCTGCCAATAAAGCAACTGTAGACAAGCAGTGGGTTTTAGTAGATGCAGAAGATCAAACGCTTGGGCGTTTAGCTTCTAAAGTTGCAAAACTATTAAGAGGTAAGCACAAGCCTAACTTCACACCACATGTTGATTGCGGTGATAACGTAATTGTTATCAATGCAGAAAAAATCAACTTAACAGGTAACAAATGGAACGATAAAAGTTACATTCGTCACACAGGTTACCCAGGTGGTCAAAGAAGTTTAACTGCTACCGAGTTATTTGGAAAAAATCCTGCTCGTATAGTAGAAAAATCAGTTAAAGGAATGTTACCTAAAAACAAATTAGGTGCAGCATTATTCCGTAACCTAACCGTTGTTGTTGGTACAGAGCACAAACACGACGCTCAAAAACCAAAAGCAATTAACTTAAACGAATTCAAATAATGGATGTAATTCACAAAATTGGCCGTAGAAAAACGGCTGTTGCGCGCGCTTATGTTGCCCCAGGAAAAGGTAACATTACAATTAATAAAAAAGACTTAGCTAATTATTTTACTACAGCTACTTTACAGTACAAAGTAAAACAACCTTTAGCTTTGACTAACAATGACGCCAACTTTGATATTACAGTTAATGTATATGGAGGTGGTATTACTGGACAAGCAGAAGCTGTTCGTTTAGCAATTTCTCGTGCAATGTGCGAAGTTGATGCTGAAAACAGAACAATCTTAAAACCAGAAGGTTTATTAACTAGAGATCCAAGAATGGTAGAGCGTAAGAAATTCGGACAGAAGAAAGCGCGTAAAAAATTCCAATTCTCGAAACGTTAATATACTATATCCCGAATGTGTTTCGGGGATTTTTGATGATGGTACATACACCCTATGCATCCCTTATTCAAAATATAGTGCCTAACACAAGGCAGACGCATTAATTAAGTAAATCTGAAGCATAATGTTTCAGAGTTTAAAGTTTAGCATCTAAATGAAGCCAAGGCAATAGCCAAATGGAACATTGCTAATTTAAAAGAACGTAAACGCATACAAAATGGCAGTAGAAGTCAAAGAATTATTAGAAGCAGGTGTACACTTCGGTCAC
>CAZLTR010000192.1:0-6938 GCA_964562415.1 uncultured Hyunsoonleella sp.
TTCTAAAAATTTTAGAAACGAAGGTATGGATCGCACCCACAATCCTGAGTTTACTGCTATGGAAATTTATGTCGCCTATAAAGACTACAATTGGATGATGGATTTTTGCGAGCGTTTGTTAGAACATTGTGCTATTGCTGTAAACGGAAGTACTAAAGCCAAATTTGGCGCTCACGATATCGACTTTAAAGCACCTTATGCCCGTGTAACCATGGCAGATTCTATAAAACATTTTACAGGGTTTGACATAAGCGATAAAACCGAAGACGAAATAAGAGCTGCTGCTAAAGACATGGGTATAGAAGTAGATGCCACTATGGGTAAAGGCAAACTTATAGATGAAATTTTTGGCGAAAAATGTGAAGGCAATTACATCCAGCCTACTTTTATAACAGATTACCCAAAAGAAATGAGTCCTCTATGCAAAGAACATAGAGATAACCCCGAACTTACAGAGCGCTTCGAACTTATGGTATGTGGCAAAGAGATTGCAAATGCTTACAGTGAGTTAAATGACCCTATAGACCAACGCGAAAGGTTTGAACACCAATTAGAGCTAGCTAAAAAAGGAGATGACGAAGCTACTGCTACAATAGATTACGACTTTTTGCGTGCTTTAGAGTATGGTATGCCCCCTACCTCTGGAATGGGTATTGGTATGGACCGTTTGATTATGTTTTTAACAAATAATCAATCCATCCAAGAAGTGTTATTCTTTCCTCAAATGAAGCCCGAGAAAAAGCCTTTAGCCATTAGTGATGATGCTAAAGCCATTCTTGAAATTTTAAGTAAAGCAGAAAAATTAGAATTAACTGCTCTTAAAGCTCAATCTGGTTTATCTAATAAGAAATGGGATAAATCTATAAAGGAACTCACAAAAAATAATGTTGCCAAAGTTGAAAAAACCGAAGAAGGTTTATTTGTAGAGGTCATTTAAAAATACATCCTAAAAATGCAGGCAAGCTTAATATTAAGCTTGTACTGTTAATTACTAAAAAAGCCAGCAATTCAAAATGTGAATTACTGGCTTTTTTTAACTAAACAAATAACTAAACTCATTCAAATTTAAATTAAAAAAGAGACTTCAAAATTGCTTTTTTGAAATGTTTAACAGATACAGGTGAATTTTTAAGGTATATTTAAGACTCTACAAATCAATATGTTAATTTTTTAAGAATTTTGGTCTTTTTAAACCTAAGTGTTATTTCAAAGTCTAAGCATATATAATAAAATGTTAACATTTTATGTGGCATTATTATTGTGCGTATTTTTATGCAACTAGAACTCAAGTTAAAAACATCGGTACATGCTTAAAAAAGTTTCCCTCTTCTTAGTTATCATTTCATTTTTATCGTTTGCTATCAGCAATAATTTTAGAGAGCTCGTTATTGAAAAATTAGCCCATTACTCTAAAAATTATCCCGAAAAAATCTATGTTCAAACAGACAAACCTTATTATACTTTAGGAGAAGACCTTTGGTTTTCTGCATACTTGGTAAATGGGATAACACATCAAGAATCTCAACAAAGCAATGTGATCTATGTAGAATTAATTAATGCACAAGACAGTATTGTACAAAAAAGACAACTCTTAGTTAAAGACCTATCTACAGCTGGCGATTTTAAACTTAAAAAAAACTGGAAACCTGGCAACTATACACTTAGAGCGTATAGTAATTATATGAGAAATGAAGACAGTGATTACTTTTTTCAAGCCAAAATCCCTGTTTGGGATGTTCCTAAAACCGACACTCCAAATGTTGAAGCTATTTTAAAAACAGATCAAAAAACTCCTAAAAAAGCACTTGATACGAAACCTGAAATTGGATTCTATCCAGAAAGTGGGTATTTAGTTAACAACATCTCCTCTAAAATTGCAATTAAGGTAAAAACCAAACTGGCCCCCGATACCAATATAGAAGGAGTCATCAAGAACTCTAAAGATGAAATTATAGCACCATTCAGTATTTACAAATTTGGGCTTGGTGTTGTAAAACTCACCCCAGAACCTAACACCTCTTATTATGCTAGTGTTACAATTAATGGTAAGGCCTATAAATACGAATTACCTAAAGCGCTACAAAAAGGCTATCATTTAGAGGTCTCTAACACAGGAAAGCAGGTGCTAATTCAAGTCAATTCGAATAGTGCTCTAGGCTTAAAAAACACATTCTTAGTAGCACACCAACGTGGCAACTTGATTTACGAAAAGCTAGAAAGCGAAGACCTCTCTTCTTACAAAGTGGCTTTAGATACAAAGTTTTTACAAGATGGTGTTACTAACATAACTCTATTTAATAGTAGTGGTAAGCCTGTATGCGAAAGATTAGTTTATGTCGACAATCCCAACAATGCTATTACTGTAAACCTCAATACAGCGCAGCAAACCCTTAGTACAGAAGAAACGGTAGATCTAGAAATTGGAATCTCTAATGCTACAGGAAAAGCATTGTATGGCAATCTTTCTATGTCTATTACAGATTTAGATGCTGTAGAGCAAGACACTAAAAATGAAAATATAAAAACATACCTTCTTTTAAATTCTGATTTGCGTGGTACTATTGAAGACCCTGGCTACTTCTTTCAAAAAGAGAATGACTTTAGGCGTCTTTTTTTATTAGACTTACTCATGCTAACACATGGTTGGAGGCGTTTTAATTGGCAAGACGTCTTGTATAACTCCGCTAAAAAACATAGCGCGTTTGAAACTGAAAAAGGAATTTATATTTCTGGGCGAACTACTGCTTTAAAAGGTGGAAGACAACAAATCTCTGTACCAACTCGACTAACAATAATGGGGGGAACACCGCATCAAGAAAATCAAAAATCAAATACTAAAGGAAAATTTAAATATGGCCCTTTTGTCTTTAGCGACACCTTAAACATCTTATTAGAAGCGCGTAGAAATAGTTTCTCAAAACAAGACCTCGATATTAAAACCAATAGAGATGTAGCCATACATTTAGACAATTTACTCGCTAACAGCCCAGATGTAGCACTTGAAAACAACCCTAATATATTAACGCAAGCGGTAAAGGACAGTTCAAAAATCGTCGCCTTTTTAAAGCAAGCCAAGCGTAATTCTAAATTCGAAGAGGCTTTTTTAGCTTCTCAAATACAATTAGAAGAAGTCATTATTCAGGCTAATAAAAAAGATGCAGAAGAAAAAAGAAGACAAGAACTTAATGAAAAAACAATTTATGGAAATCCTACGCATCGTTTTGATTTATCTACAAGAGAAGACCAACGTGTTTTTGAGATTATAGATCTTATTAATCAAATACCCTCTGTACAAGCTAATAATGAAAGAATTTCAATAAGAAATCAAGGGTCTCCAGCAATTTTATTAGATGGCTTTCCTACAGCATTAGAAGATATTTTATTTTTAACTGGCGAGGATATTGAATTTATCGATGTCATAGATAGCAGTCAAGCTTTTTTTACGAGCAATGCCTCAAATGGCGTCATTGCGATTTACTCTAGAGAAGGCGGTATTATAAGCAACGCTAACATTAAGCGTAAACCAGGTATTATAGATTTTACGGCTCATGGTTTCTATACAGCAAGAACCTTTTACACAGATACGACTGAAAATGAATTCAAAACTACTCCTAACACTATAAAAAGTACGTTGTACTGGACTCCAAAAATTGTCCTTTCGGAAGCTAATGCTGGCCTAGGAAAAACGTCTTTTAAAACAACTGACACCAAGAGTAACTATGCCATAAAAATTGAAGGCATTACAACCGAAGGTATCCCCTTCTACCATTTATCTACAATTGAAGTAAAATAGTTGTTTTAGTTTTTGTAAGGATAAAGATAAAGTGCTAGCCCTACCATTAAAATAAATAACAGTATAAAAACAGTATTATGCATGTTACGCACACTTTCCTTTTGCGAAACATGCCAATACCCAATACCTGATAAAATACCCAAAAAATTAAGTATGGGCATAGACAATATAAATATTAAAGAAGCGCCACCTCCTCCTATAGGTACAAAAAGTGTCATGATTGGCGTTAATACACCACTTAACACTAAACCATAAGCTTTTATTAAATTATATTCCATATTAAAAGTAGTAGAGTATTAGATTTTAAAACCTCGCAGACAAAATCTGCGAGATTTTTGGGCTATAGCTATAGCCAACCATCAAAACATCTTAATGTTGTTTTGTATCTAAATGCCTATCGACATATTGTATATCTCTAGTATTTTTTTGCACGGCAATAGCAGCAAATAAACTCAACGAAAAAGACATCCCGTAAAACCCCTTTTCACTTAAATCTAAATCGGCATTCCATAGTCCTATAACCAAAAGAACTATAGAGGTTAACGTTGTAAACCAACTAATGCTATAATAAATATCTGTTACTGGTATATCTTCCATTTTATCACGAACTGCTTTTTGTACAGATATCACAGAAAACAGCCCAAACAATAAAATTGTAAAGTAGTATCCCTTTTCGTTTAATAGCATATCTGCATTCCATAAACCTACACAGTAAGATACCATACCTACCAAAAGCGCAGACCAAGACGCACCTACAAATGCAGCTGTTGGCTTTTGATCAAATACTTTTGTTTTCTTTTTGGCTTGTGCCGTCTTTACCTCATCTTCTACAGATACTGTTGTTTGATAATTCATAAGTTTTGTTTTAATGATTACACTGCAAAATTGTTCTTTATCTGTAAGCCACACAACACATATTTTTAATAAAACTGACGACTTATTATATAAAAAAATTAAAAATCCTTATTTTTATTTAATATATACAACTTTTACTGACGACTTAATGAATGATTTGAATCATGTAGTTTCTGCCTTATCTAATGATGAACAGCACGAATTCCTTGCTTTTTTGACTAAAAAAAACAAAAGACCAGACGCTAAAAACACGCAATTGTTTAAACTTCTACAAGACAACACCTTAGATTCAAAACATATCTGTAAAAAATTATATGGTACAACAACCTCGCAAGCTTACTATGCATTGCGTAAACGTTTATTTCAATCCATAATAAGCTTTACAGCAAATGCAAGTTTGGAAGATGAAAGCTCTTCGCAAATGGAAGTGATGACTTATATTTTGGCATCCCGTTCTTTTTTACAGCGCAAATACTATACTACGGCCTATCATATTTTAGACAAGGCCGAATACATTGCTAAAGAATACCAATTATTCGCCTTCTTAAATGAAATTTACACCATACAGATCCAATATACTTACACCTATCCCGATCGTTCTTTGGAACTTTTAATACAAAAACTTGCGGCCAATAAGCAAAAGCACCATTTGGAAGAACAACTCAATATTGTTTATGCAAAAATGCGCTACGAATTAACACTTAACCAGACGTCTAATTTTCAAACCTTATTCACCACAACACTTAAGACCTACCATATTGATATTTTAGACCAACTCTCTTTTAAAGCATTATATCAACTTATAAGTATTGCCAGCATTTCTGCATTTGCAACTAAAAATTACTTGCAAATTGAATCTTTTTTAATTGACACCTATAAAATTATCATTTCTAATGCGAATAAGGACAAACAGCCATACTATCATATTCAAATTTTGTATCATATCGCTAACACTTTATTTAGAAATAAAAAGTTTGAAACCTCACAAGTGTACCTGCAAGACATGCATACACTTATGCTAAAACACAAAAAAAAGTACTACAATGCATTTAAATTAAAGTACGATCTCCTCTTAAGTTTAAATTACAACTATACCAACCAACAACAAAAAGCAATTCTTACCATAACACACTATGCAGAACTAAAACATACCGATACAGAAAGCCTGTTAGACCTTAATCTTTGCCTTGTTATGTTCTTTTTTCAAAAAAACGAACTCAAAAAAGCCCAAAATCTACTCTCCAAATTCCATCATAGTGATAAATGGTATATAAAAAAAGCAGGTATTGAGTGGGCCATTAAGAAACATCTCATGGAAATTCTACTTTATATTGAATTAGAAGCTCTAGACCTTGTGGCATCTCGCTTATTAAGTTTCAAAAGATATTATTTCGATTACCTAAAATCTATAAAACAAGAACGTGCTATTGTTTTTATAGACTTAGTAAAAACCTACTTTAACACCCCAGAATGCATTCAAACAGATACTTTTAAAAGCCGTGTAAGGTCTTCTTTTGATTTTGTTGGTGTGGCTCAGGAAGACATATTTGTAATGAGCTTTTACGCTTGGCTAAAAGCTAAAATCCAAGCAACACCTTTATACGCTACTACTATAGAACTGTTGCACGATTAATCTATAACATTATCTGCACCTCTAAAATGTTTTTAAAATGTTAAGGAAATGTTAAAACAGATCCCTATTTTAAACGTTATGCTTCTAACTCGGTCATAGACATGAACTTAAATTACAAATACTATGAAATATCTTTTAATAATAACATTGGCATTTTTCACAACACAATCGACAATAGCACAGCACAAAAGCAAAAAAGGCATGGATCTATCTCCTGAAGAAATGGCGACCATAAAAACAAAAAAAATGACATTGGCTTTAGATTTAACAGATGCACAACAAGATGAGATCTATAAGTTAAGCCTAGAAAATGCCAAAATGAGAAAAGCGCATAAAGCCGAACGAAAGTCGAAAAAAACCGCAACTCCCCAAAAGCCACTTTCTAAAGAAGAACGCTTAGCATTTATCAATAAAAAATTAGACCATAAAATTGCCATGAAGGCAAAACTAAAAAAAATATTAAATAAAGACCAGTATGCAAAATGGGAGAAATTTCAAATGAAAAGGTATGCAAAATCTAAACATCATGATAAAAAAAGAAACCATCATTGCAAAGCATAAACCTATTTAGTTTCAGTTTGATTAAGTGATTTTTTTAGTTAATGAACTCATCTTGACGTTTTCTATTTCCTAAAAAATGGCTGAAATTCACCCCTA
>CAZLTR010000193.1:0-230 GCA_964562415.1 uncultured Hyunsoonleella sp.
ATTAACTATTAACTATTAACTATTAACTATTAACTATTAACTATTAACTATTAACGAACAACCAAAACACTACCTAGGTACTTCAACACTTTCAATAATTTGTTCTATAATTTGTGGGCTGGTTACGCCTTCCATTTCGCGTTCTGGTGTTACAATAACCCGATGCTGTAATACGGGAATAAGTGCTCGTTTAATGTCTTCGGGGGTGACGAAGTCACGACCAGACATCG
>CAZLTR010000193.1:300-761 GCA_964562415.1 uncultured Hyunsoonleella sp.
TATAAAAAGCGATTTTGGCGTGTGGCTACAATAAGTTCTGCAATATATTTTAATAGAGGGGCTTCCACGATGACTTGCTGGATGAGGTCTTGATAAGTTCTAATAGCTTCTGCTGATAAAAATGTTGTAATTTTTTCAAGCTTTGTACTTGCTTTTAGAGCATGTTCCCGAGATAATATTTCTATTTCTTCTTCTAGTTGGGGGTAGCCTACATTTATTTTAAACAGAAAGCGGTCCAGTTGTGCTTCTGGTAAGCGGTAAGTCCCTTCTTGTTCTACAGGGTTTTGTGTGGCTAAAACCATGAAAGGCGCCTCAAGATTGTATCTATGACCATCGATGGTAATTTGCTGCTCTTCCATAACTTCAAATAAGGCAGCTTGTGTTTTAGCAGGCGCTCTGTTAATCTCGTCGATAAGTATCATATTAGAGAAAATAGGGCCTTTTTTAAATTCAAATTCAGA
>CAZLTR010000193.1:771-6911 GCA_964562415.1 uncultured Hyunsoonleella sp.
GTTTTAGATTAAAAACAGATGTTCCTAAAATATCACTAGGCATTAAATCTGGCGTAAATTGAATACGGCTAAACCCCACGCTTAAAGATTTTGCTAAAAGTTTTGCTGTCACCGTTTTTGCAACACCAGGTACGCCTTCTATAAGAGTATGTCCTTTTGCTAAAAGAGCAGCGATAAGCAATTCTACCATGTCTTTTTGCCCTACAATTACTTTACCTACTTCGGCTTTAATTTGAGCAACACTTTGTTGCAATTCCGATAGGTCTAAGCGTGCTTCAAAGGCTAAATTTTCAGAGGTGCTCGCTTCTGTATGATGAGACGTTTGCGGTACATCTGGTGTTTCCGATTTAGGAAGGTAAGCATCGTGTGATGCGTCGTTGTTTTCACTCATAATTAATTAAAATAAAAAGCGTCTATATATGTGTTTAATGTAATGAGCTGTGTCTCATTACACGTGTTTTCAGCACGTAATTGTGTGATATAAGTTATTAATGTTTCGACATCTTTTTGGGATTTCCCCGCTTTTAAGGCCAGATTTTCTATAAAATTAGTGTCTAAAACAGAAGTATCTACATTAAAATCGGTTCGAACACGCTCTAAAAAATACGTTATTTTTTTGTCGATAATATTGTTGTAATCTTTTGCTTCAATATATAAATTCGATATGGTTTTAACAAAAGCAAGACTGGTATTGCGTAAAGGGGTTATAATTTTAATAATACGTTGTCGACGTTTGGCATTAAAAATCATAAATAACAGCAAAAAAACTAGAGAGGTGTACCACGCCCATCGAAATGCAGGTTGTTCAAGAAACCAGCTTAAATTAGGGTCTTCTTCCACATCGTCATAAGTTGTTTGGTACTTATAAAAGGAATCGAAATACAGTTGGTGAGCATTAGGAAGGAAAGACAATACATGCTCTGTATAGGTATATTTTTTTGCTTTTAAAATATTGTAATTGGTAAAAGCTTTAGGTTCTGTATGGAGTAACAGTTGGCCTTCTCCAAAAGGGATTCTAATAAAATTAACACGTACAGAATCTGTTTCGGCATAACCTAAAGGTTCATAAGAGTGTGCTGGGAGGTTGGAAAAATAATAATCACCAGCATTTTTATCTATCAGGATAGGGAGCTGTTTGCGATGGGTGAACCCCAGTCGAGAAATACTGTCTTTTTTAGGGTTAAACGCATAACTAACTTCTAGCCCTAAAGTGTCTTTTAAAAGTAACGGAAAGTGATAATTCGATATGAACAGGTGGTTGCCTTTGCTTGTAAAGTCTAATAATGCTCTAATAGATGCATCAGAAAGGTACATAGATCTGCCTATTATAATATAGTTGCCTTTACCTTTAGCCAATGTGGCATTTGCCGAAAGGTAACTGGCGGGTTGGTGGTAGACGGTTTGGATGGTATCGTCTTTAAAAAGCGTGTGTAATTCTTTATACAGCACACTTAAACCATAGGGTTTGGTACTTTTTTCATTAAAAGACTCTTCCCAATCGACAGTTCTAGTACGTTTTACTCCCAATGTTAAAGCCCCAATGAAAATAATAACAACAATCCCTACGCTTACAAGTCCTCCTTTTTTCATGCGTTAACTTGTTTTAAAAGTGTTGTAAAATTATGCTTGGCTTTTTCGTATTGTATCGCGTCTACTTCAAATTTACCATACCAAATGTAATTATAGAGGTAGGAGGTGTAAGAGAAATTTTTTAAAAAGGGAGCGTTTTGAAGTTCGTAAAGATAATCTGCATTGGTTTTATCGTCTTCAAAAACAATATGGTTTTTAAGGCTTAATGATTTTAAAACGTATAGGTAATAGTAACGCACAGCGCGCCTGTAGTCTTTATCATTTTCGGCGGTTGCAATCAATTGGTCAAAATTGGTGTCTTCTATAGTCTCTGCCGTAATATGGGTAGGGTGTAATAATGTATTACGCTTATTGGAAGAAAAGAGTCCTCCTGTTGTGCCTTCTTTTAGAAGTATGTAGACCAAAAATACAATAGCGCCACCTAAAATGAGGTAGAATACCCATTCAAACGCTTCAAGATTGATATCAAATTTATCTTGATTTTTGTCTTCCTTGGTGGTGGTTTTACCGTTTTTGTAATCTTCATAATCACCAGAACCTTCTGGGGTATGCCCTATAATTGCTTGCCCTTCGTAGTTATAGGTGTCGCTAGAATAGCGCGATTTAAAATCAGAATCAAAACTACGGTGCACCTCTGGAGTTTGAAGCCCCATTCCAAACGTAGTCAAACTTTGTAATAGGTTGAGTAATAGAATTATAAAAAAAAGAGGACGTGTGTGTTGCATTTACAGATTAGAAAAATTTGAGGGATGGGTGATACGCTGCTGTACTTTATAAGGCCATAGCAAATAATAATACGTAATGAGAGCTAGTGTACTTAAAATAATACCAACCGATAACCAGTTGGGCATTACATTAGAGTATCTGGTAATAAATCCTTCTAAAAATCCTGCTGCAAAAGTAAAAGGGAAGGTACTTATTAAAATTTTTATACCAGTTTTAGCGCCTAATTTAAAAGAGGTGTATCTGGAATGCGTTTGCGGAAATAAAATACTGGCACCAAGAATGAGACCCGCAGCACATTCTATAACAATGGCAAATATTTCCATAGCACCGTGTATCCAAATACCACGTACACTTTCCCAAAAGACGCCTTTTTCATAAAAAAAATATTGAAAAGATCCTAACATAATACAGTTTTTAAACATGATGTATAAAGTCCCTAAGCCTAGAAAAACACCTAGAATAAAAGCGATAAGGCCTACCTTTAAATTGTTGAGGGTTATGCCTATAAAACTCCCCCAATTGCTGCCACTTTTATACACGGCTACAGGATCTCCAGCTTCTATATTTTCTAGGGTCATGTTTACGTAATCATCGCCCAGAATATAGCGTACAAATTCGCCATCATTAGCCGCAGATATGGTGGCTACAAAGGTGAAAATAGTAAAAATGACAAAGGCAATGTAAATAAATTTTCGGTATTGGTAACAAATAAGAGGGACTTCTGTTTTCCAAAAACTAATAAGTCTTTGGGTGTCTTGGCGTTTGGTTTTATAAATGTTTTGATAGGCTTTAGCGGCAAGCTGGTTTAAATATATAATAACCTTACTTTTAGGGTAGTAGGTCTGTGCGTAAGCCAAGTCGTTAATTAAATTTATATAGTTAGATGCTAAAGCATCGGTATCTTTAAAATCAATATTGGAAATGGCGTTCTCAAAATTCAGCCATTTTTCCTTATTTTGCTTAATAAATGCAACCTCTCTCATAGTTGAGATAAAATAAGATATAAAATGTCAGAGTTACAAATTAACACGACGCAAAATGTAAAAATAACGTTCAATGCGGCAGGTGTGGGAGAGCGTTTAGGAGCTTTTTTTATAGATTTATCGGTTAAAATTGGCTATCTCATGCTTGCAGCCTATGTTTTTGGTGCTTTTAAAGATATGGACGAATGGTCTCAAATAGGGATTGATGCTTTGCTGGGCTTACCTGTTATGTTTTACACGGTGACACAAGAGGCCTTTTTAAATGGACAAACTCTTGGAAAAAGACTATTAAAGCTTAAGGTGGTAAAACTTGATGGCTTCCAAACTACACTTTCAGATTTTATAGTGCGTTGGTTTTTTAGAATTGTAGATGTTTGGATCTTCGGATTAGGGTTTTTTGTGATTATTTTTAGTAAAAAGCAACAGCGTCTGGGCGATATAGCGTCTGGAACAGGTGTGGTGAGTTTAAGAGATACGGTATCTATTTCGCATACTATTTTAGAACAGCTTCATACCGACTATAAACCTACTTATCCTAATGTGATTAAGTTGTCTGATAATGATGCTAGAATTATAAAGGATACATTTACCAGAGCAAAAACGGTAAAAGATTATGATACCCTAATTAAATTGCGTACCAAGTTGGTAGAGGTGGTTGGCATTCAAACCATAAAACAAAAGACCGATATCGAATTTATTGATGTGATTTTAAAAGATTATAATTATTACACACAAGATATGTAAGCGATTCACTCCACGTACAAGCAAACTTTGTTTGCTTGTACGTGGAGTGAATCGCTTATCCCGCCGCATGGCGGGATCATGATTAAGGATAAAAAAAGAAAAGCCATATGATTTAGCTGGTAAGAATGATTGAATTTATAGTATCAACCTTAGTGGAAATCGGATTGATTCGAGAAGATTGGAAACATCGAAAGCGCATTAAACAGAAAGAAGATAAGGATGGAAAGCAACGTCCATTTCAAAAATATATGCTACAGCCTAGTGTATTAAGTATCGTACTATTTTTTGGTATTATGAGTGTAATTGCTGTCTTATATTTTGAGTACGAAGCCAAAGTTATTTACCCAAAAAACACAGCTAGAGAAATGTCGGAAATGCATGAACGTATAGAAGACTGGCATGATGCTTATGGAAGTTATCCTATAACTTTAGAGGAGCTAATAGGTAATCATCCTATGCAACAGTCTTGGAAAGACGATGCATGGCACAGGCCTTATAGATATCTATTAGAAGATGGCACTAAGGTGGTAATTGTATCGGCTGGGCCTGATGGTCAATTTAACACGAAAGACGATATTTTACTAGATTAAAATTACTCCAAAATCTCCACCGTTTTAATATAAATATTTTCAAGCGGCCAGTCGGAATCATCCGTTTTTACAGCAGCAATTTTATCAACAACAGACATGCCTTTAATGACCTTGCCAAATACGGTATAATCGCCATTTAAAAAATGGGCACCGCCACGTTGTTGCACAATAAAAAACTCATAAGGTGACGCCAGTTTATGGGGATTTTTAATAGCACTACTTGGCATGGAAATGGTACCGCGATCGTGTTTAAAGCCTCTATTCGTATCGCGTGGTAGCAAATAACGTCCTATGTCTCTACGTTTTAGTCCTGTTCTTTTGTCATCGCTACTCCCGCCTTGTATCATAAAATTATTAATCACACGGTAAAACTGGGTGCTGTCGTAGTATTTACGCGTTGCCAAATAGATGAAATTGGCGCGGTGAAATTTAGTTTCTTTAAAAAGGACCAAATCAATATTCCCCAGATTGGTTACTATACGTACCTTATCTTCTTGATGCTCTTTTTCATAGTGTAAAAAGAAATTCATCGCATTTTTAGTGTTTAAAACAGGATATGCGGAAAGATTGTCTTTTGGGGTTGAAATACTTATTTTGCTAGTGTCTACAGTTTGTTTAAGGGGAACCGTTTTGGGTTTGGAAGGTGCATTTTCACAGTTAAAGAGTGAGACAATAAGACCTAAAATTAGAAATACACGCATGGTTAAGTTTTAAAACAAAGATAAAAAAAACGTCCAGATGTACATCTAGACGTTTTTTAACCCGTATTTATAAGAACGGGAAATAGCAATAGTGGAAAAATTTAGTTTTTAATGATTTTCTTAATGACTATAGTACCATTGTCAAGCTGTAGACGAAGCATGTAAAGCCCATTAGCGTAACCATTAAGGTTTAAAGAGAATGCATTGAGTTTTGAAATTTCAGCCTGGCCTTGTAGGCGGTTTACGCCAACGGCATTGTATAGGGACCAAGAGGTGATAGACGTTTTACTTGTTATGTTCACAAGCCCTGAAGTTGGATTAGGGTAGAGCGTAACGTCGTCTTCAACTTTTAAGGCTTTGTATAAGCTTTCACCTTGCTGTTTAGTGTTGATATTTTTGCTTGAATTTGTAGATGTACAACCTTCTATTTTGGCTAGAAAGTTGGACCCTGATTTGGCATGAAAACCAGTGTTTGTGTTAGCGGATAATATTATCTTTTGTCCTGCAGAGTATGTTACATCAGCAGTATTTTCTATATTACTGAAAGATGTAATTGTATTTGAGACTTCTGTTAACTCAAAACCTGTTACTGTATTGGTTAGGGTTTTATGTTCTGGACACCCATCTAATGTCGAAAAATTTACAGTAGTGCTCCAATTTCCATACTGTCCATTACTACATCGGGTTCTAACCCTCCAATTATATAGGGTACTAGCCTCCAAATTCGAGATGTTTTGAGACGTACTGGAGCTGCTGCTGCTAATTGTAGTCCAAGACGATGAATTATTCTTCTTATACTGGGAGTT
>CAZLTR010000194.1:0-6792 GCA_964562415.1 uncultured Hyunsoonleella sp.
GTTAAATTTCAACTCATTTTCGGTTAAAAACAAAACGTCAAGATGAGTTCAATATAAACTAAAGCGGTTACAAATTATGTAATCGCTTTTTTTTACAAAATTCGAAATTGTAACGCAGTTTCGTGTTCTCCAGACCAATATCCAAAAGCGCCATTGCTAATATTTGTCTCAATAGCGTTTGTAAACGAAGCATTGTCTATAGGAATCGTAACATCACCTTCTACCGATTTCCAAAACTCAAATTGCGCTTTAGTTATTGCAATAACCCGTAAATCTATGAGCTCTCCCACTTTTAAAAGATTAGTTTTTTCACCGTCCACCAATACCTTATAAGTAACAATTATGGGAAAGGTTTCTGTGGTTATATTTTCTGTACTCACAATAAAAGGATTGGCAAATTGAAATGTCTCTTCCGCTTTGGTCTTTATTAAAATTTTAAAATACTGTTGTTTTGATGTTATATTATTTAGGGTTAACCTTATATCTTTAAAATCTTTAAGACGCATTCCTTCTTCTCTCGCATCTAAAAATTCTATAGCAGCCACTTCTGGTTTATCTGGTATACTGGTATTCGACTCAAAGACTTTACCCCGTATGCTTACTGTTAATGCATAACGGTCTTCTAAATTCCCTTTTATAAGGTTACTTCTATAAAACAAAAAAGGAAAACTCGTGTCATCTCGTTTTAAAGTTAGCACCTCTGAAATGCGCCCATTAGACAGTTCTACTTTTGCTTTAGATTCAATAGCCTTAACGATTTCGGTAGAATCTATAATACCCTCAAAAGCAATACTATTTGTAAGTTTTACAGTTGCAAATCTATTATTATCAATATACCCTTCTACAGTGAGCCTATCATTAGGTATATTTTCTGTTTCAATTTGAGTACACCCACAAAGCATAACACTAAAAAGACAATACGTAATATATTTCATGACATTTATTTTAAAATGAAAATGACCAATTTACTGTTGGCAGAAAAGGGAACAAATTATCCCTAGTCTCTGTAATACTAATAAATTCATCGTCTGTGTCCCCAAATGTAAAAAACGAAATTTGAAATGGGTTTTTATTATTGTAAACATTGTATAGGGTAAGATTTAATTTAGAACGCCATTTGCCTCTAGGCTTAAAGGCATAGGTACAAGACAGGTCTAAACGGTGGTAGTCTGGAAATCGAGAGGCATTTTTAGGTTCGAAATTAAGTATAGGTCTTTGACTTACGATTCTAATATCCTGAGGCCTCGTATAATTTTGACCACTTGTATATAAAAACAACGCACTTAGTTCAATTCTATCGTTTAGTTTGTAATGCGCTATTCCATTTAAGTTAATAGGTCTATCGAAAGTCGCTGCAAAATAATTACCTTGGTTAATCTCATCAAACTTAGCTACCGTTTTAGAAAGTGTAACACTAGCTTGAGCTGTTAGTTTATTTATTTTTTTATTAAGGCTCAATTCTAAGCCATAAGAACTAAACTCCCCTACTAATATATCATCATAAATATTATTTGAGAACAAATTATTCACCGAGCCATTTTCAAACTCTGTATAATCTTGAACATTTTTATAATAAACAGCACTATTAAATTGTAAATCATTCGTTTCATATACATAACCAACACTAAACTGATTTGATTTTTGAGGTGCCACAGCTTCTGTACTTATTACAAAAAAATCTGCTGGTAAATTTAGCGTACCTATAGTTGCTTGATGTATAAATTGTTCTAAGCGCTGATAACTTAGTTTAAACACCTGGTGTTCTGAAAATTGATATTTTAAACTTAATCGGGGTTCTAATGCAGTATAAGTATCTTCATCTATCAAATTATTTGCTGTTGTAAGATATGTAGATACTCTTAATCCTGCTTTAGCTTTTAATGCTCTTGAAAACTCGAATTCTAAATCTGAAAACACACTCACATCTTGAAACCTATACGTCTCTTGATTTAAAATCTCTACAGGAGAATTATCGATACTAGCCCTAACCCTTTTAGGTAAAATAGTATTCCTATTGTAAGCGATTCCTGTTTTTAAAACGTATTTGGGATTTTGCAATGTAAAATAATGCTGGGCTCCCAAGACATCAAATGCACTATTGGCTTCATAGTCAAAAGGAAATTCATCATCAGAAAAAGAAAACCTATAGTCACTTTTAAAAAGTGTGGTGTGCGAACTTAAATTTGAAGTATACTGGTACTGAAACGTAGTCCCAATAAGCGTATTTCCCCATTCTAAAGCTCTATTTCTATCATCTGTTCGGTCCCTAAAATCGTCTTTTGTGTTATAAAATGTTGTTTCCAACTGGCTCTTTTTAGAAAATTTCACAGTATGTTTTGCTAAGAGATCATGTAGAAAGTAATTTTTATCCTTTCCTAATATAGAATTATCTGCCTCGAAAAAAGGCTTCACGGCCTCTAAATAGGTACGTCTTCCTGATAGTAATAGGCTATGTTTTTTATCTAACTTTATATTACCCGTTAATTTTGCAGACAGCAGTCCTAAACTCCCAGAAAAAGAGGTGCTATCTGGCTTTTTAAGTGTTTCTATATCTGTAACCGAGGCCAAGCGTCCTCCATAACTAGCATCGAATCCTGCTTTAGAAAACTCCAAACTACTTACAAAATCTGAATTAATTGCAGAGAACAAACCTCCTAAATGCGCTGTATTATGTAGATAAATATGATCTAATACTGTTAAATTCATACTCCCATTACCCCCTCTTACCAGAAGCCCAGACTGACCTTCTGCTGCTTGTTGTACCCCTGGCGTATACTGTATAAGTTTAATAACGTCTTTTTCTCCTAGTATATAAGGTAGTTTTTCTATATCCTTTTGCGTATAATAAATCTGGTCTGGTACCGTATTACGCAATTGACTGCTAGAAAAACTTCGAAGTAAAACGTCATCTAAAACACTAATTTGGGGTGACATGTATATAGAACCCTCAACTTCACTTAAATCTAAAAGTAACCACTCATAACCTACTTTTGATAATTTGATTTTTGCTTTCGCTCTTAAATTTTCTAATATAAAAACGCCCTCTTCATTGGTGTAAGTGCCTTTAGTGGTTCCAATAACCTGCACAGAGACATCACTTATAGGTTTATTTGTTTTTATATCTATGACCCTAGATGTAATGTTTTTTTGAGCAACAAGTAGATTCGTAAAAAGAAGAAGCAGTACACTCAAATACTTAACAATACTTACTTTCATGTTATGGAAAATTATGGGCGATGTATGGCATCAATACTTTAAAAGTATATGTCATTTATATATGACTAAATACTGTGCGAAAATAGATTTATTTTTTAAATTACAACCACCAAACTATAAGGTTTGTGGTCTAAAAGTCGAAAGCAAACCCTACTCCCAAAAATTGTTTCCACTGCACCCGAGCTCCAGCTTCATCAAATTCGCCTTCTTCTGTAGCAGAAGGCTCCAAAATTTTTACATCGTCATCATAACGCAAATGAGACTCTAAGGTCGCTTTCACGAAACTATTAACTCTAAAATCTAAGTTTAAACGCCAATCTACATCCACATTACCAAAATTGTTAATATAGTCTGTATACAAACTCAATTCATTTTTGGCCTCTATATTTTTGGCCAAAGTAATGTTATAAGTATTCGTTATTAATATCCCAACTTCTTGTCTCGTATTTGCCCCTTCTGTAATGATATTTCCATCTGCATCCAAAATAGCAGGGTCTACGCCAAATGCTCCTGTATTCGCTAAATCTTGATCTAAAACAAAAGTAGCTTTTAAGGTTACAGGAGATAAGTATAAAGACAATTCATCGATATGTTTGCCATACTCCATACCACCTCCAAAGAACAGATATCCAGGTGCTAATAATGTAGATATGGGGTTTTCGTTTTCGGTATCAGATGCTTTAAACCCATCAGAAAGTTGTGTTTTAAAATTGAAACGTGCCGAATAAAACCATTTTGCTTTTGCTGTTGGTTGATAGCCTAGGTTAGACGTAAGTTCAAAAATATCATCTGTTTTGCGAAGTGCCCTGTCTTCCTGTTTGTTAAGCCCATAACCTAAGCGAGCACTATTTTTCCAAGAGAAAAATTTGTCTTTATAATCGGCAGTATATTTATAGCCTAGTAATGCTGAAATTGAATTCGTCCCCCCTGCATTCCAGTTGGTAAAGCTCACTTGACTTATATCTAATGTGGCATTTTGCTTTTGCTTCCACTGTGGCCCTGTATATACTTTTTTCGCCTTAAGATAAAGCGAATCTGGCTGAGCAAAAGCGCATTGTACTATTAAAAACCCAATGATTATAACACGTATTCTCATAAAATTTAACATTTAGCCTGAAGCAGCATCAGTACCAAAAATCATTCCAGAAAACATTAAATGCAGTTAATCTTAATACTTAAATGTTCCAAACTCACTTTCTATAGTCAACTGTTTTTCTGTTGCCGCCTCTACGCGTCCAATAATTTTAGCGTCAACATTAAAAGATTTTGATATTGCTATGAGGTCTTCTGCTATTTCTGGCGCTACATACAGTTCCATTCTGTGTCCACAATTAAATACTTGATACATTTCTTTCCAATCGGTTTTAGATTGTTCTTGTATCAATTTAAATAAAGGCGGAATTGGAAACATATTGTCTTTTATAATATGTAAATGCTCCACAAAATGTAAAATTTTAGTTTGCGCACCACCCGAACAGTGGATCATACCATGAATTAGATCGCTTTTATACTTTGATAAAATAGCCTTAATAATTGGCGCATAAGTTCGTGTTGGTGATAATACGAGCTTACCTGCATCTAACGGTGCATTGGCTACCGCGTCTGTTAATTTTACAGCTCCAGAATAGACTAAATCTTCAGGCACAGCCGCATCAAAACTCTCTGGATACTTCTTTGCAAGGTACTTATGAAATACATCGTGACGCGCAGAAGTGAGTCCGTTACTTCCCATTCCCCCATTATACTCGGTTTCATAGGTGGCTTGTCCAAAAGACTCTAAGCCCACAATAACATCTCCCGCTTTTATATTAGCATTATCAATAACATCGCTCCTTTTTAAGCGTGCAGTTACCGTAGAATCTACAATAATAGTACGTACCAAATCACCTACATCGGCAGTTTCGCCGCCAGTTGAATGAATGGTAACTCCAAAAGACTTTAAATCTTCAATGAGTTCTTCTGTACCATTAATGATTGCAGAAAGAACTTCGCCAGGAATGAGGTTTTTATTTCTACCTATTGTAGAAGATAGCATAATATGATCTGTAGCACCTACGCAAAGTAAATCATCAATATTCATGATAAGCGCATCTTGAGCAATACCTTTCCATACAGAAAGATCTCCCGTCTCTTTCCAATACATATAAGCTAAAGACGATTTTGTACCAGCACCATCGGCATGCATAATTAAACAGTAATCCTCATCGTTTGTAAGATGATCTGGAACTATTTTGCAAAATGCCTTAGGAAATAATCCTTTATTAATATTTTTAATTGCATTATGTACATCTTCCTTAGAGGCAGAAACACCTCTTTGTGCGTAACGTTTACTAACTTCTTGGCTCATATAATTTAAATTCTGCTGCAAATTTAATTTTTTGCTTTTAATGTTACTGTATAATTTACAGTTATCTTATAAACAATAATTCTCTATACTTGGTTAAAGGCCAAAGTTCGTCGTCTACTAATAACTCTAAAGCATCGCAATGCACTCTAATGGCTTCGAAAAAGGGTTTTACATTAGTGCTGTAGGCTTCGGCTTTTTTGGTGATATCTACAATGTCATTAGCTGCTTTACGTGCTTTAATCATTTTGGTTACATTGCTATTAATACCATCTATGTGTCCAGAAATAGATTGGATAAGATTCATTTGTTCTTTTGCCAAAGTTTTATAATCCTTATCGAAAATTTCCTTTAATCCTTTTACGTTATCAATCAATATATTTTGATATTTCACTGCTGTTGGTACCACATGGTTTCTTGCAATATCTCCCAAAACACGACTTTCTATTTGGATGTATTTAATATAAGCTTCCATTTCTACCTCATAACGGGCCTCTACTTCTACCTTACTCATTACTTTCAGTTCTTCAAAAAGTTTAATCGTGCTTTTATGCAGTTTTACTTTTAAAGCTTCTGGCGTTGTTTTGTTATTACTAAGTCCGCGTTTTACAGCTTCTTCCTCCCAGGCCTGCCCATAACCATTCCCTTCAAACAAGATATCTTTAGAAGCTTTGATGTATTCTCGTAGTACATTAAAAATGGCTTCATCCTTTTTAAAACTTTTGCCATCCACAAGCGTATCTACTTCTGCTTTAAACTCTTTTAATTGCTTGGCTACAATAGTATTTAAAACGGTAAGAGGGTTACCGCAATTGGCCATAGATCCTACAGCTCTAAATTCAAATTTATTACCTGTAAATGCAAATGGAGACGTTCTGTTTCTATCGGTATTATCTAATAAAACGTCTGGTATTTTCCCTACCACATTTAATTTTAAGTCTGTTTTCTCTTTTGGAGACAGCTTCCCTTTAGTTACACCTTCTAAATCCTCTAATACTTTGGTAAGTTGTTGTCCTATAAAAACCGAAATTATAGCAGGTGGTGCTTCATTAGCACCTAAACGGTGATCGTTACCCGCTGAAGCTATAGAGGCTCTTAAAAGTTCTTCATTTTCGTATACTGCCTTAATCGTATTTACAAAAAAGGTCAAAAACTGTAAACTACTCATTGGGGTTTTTCCTGGTTTTAACAAATTTACCCCTGTATCTGTAGATAATGACCAATTGTTATGC
>CAZLTR010000195.1:0-6768 GCA_964562415.1 uncultured Hyunsoonleella sp.
TTGAAGATGCGTCTTGGAAGCTAGAAATTAGAGAAATTTTAAATATGATGTAATGAAATGAATTATAAAAGAACAATACTCTTAAACACGTCAAAAGAAAATGTTTATAAAGCAATAACTGCTAAAATCAATAAGTGGTGGACAATTCATTCCAATATTGCAGATAAATTGAATGACAAACTTACTGTACGCTTTGGCGAAACCACAGTAAAAGAAATGCTAATTACCGAACTCGTAACTAACAAAAAAGTGACTTGGAAAGTTACAAAAGCCCATATTGACATAAAAGGATTGACAACAAAAGATGAATGGGTTGGAACTGAAATTAAATGGGAAATTATCTCAACAAAAGATGGTAGTGAAATTCATTTTGAGCACAAAGGACTTATTCCAGAGTTTGAATGTTATAATGCTTGCGAAAGTGGGTGGAATTATTTTTTAGAAAGCTTAAAATTATATCTAAATATTGGAAAAGGAACGCCACACGGAATTGAATGAAAAGCACTACCAACATCGGTAGCCGTTGTACAGGCCTATTATTATCTAAAGAACGACTGTAAACAAGGGTACTTATCACCTACGCTTCTTATAGCAAATAGTATACATTATTAAAAAAACATGTTATAAATGAACTATCAAACATTTAAGCCTCATCCAGATTTAGAATCCCTAATTAGCTGCTATTGGACTTTAGAAGTTCCTGCCAGTAATAATTCGCAAAAACAACGGATTGTTCCTGATGGTTGTATTGAAATGGCTTTTATTCTAGGAGACAACATAAAGCGATATACTTCGGGAGACAAATTTATTCTACAACCTCGTGCAATGATACTTGGACAAACCCTTGAACCATTTTATATCGAACCAACAGGGTATGTAAATACATTTGCAATCCGATTTTATCCATACGGATTTACCAATTTTGTAACTCAACCAATTAAAAATTTAGCTAATAAAGAAACGCCCTTAGAATTAGTGTTTGAAGAAAAAATCGCAAAGGAACTAGAACAAAAGATAACCCAAGCGAAAGGCATTAAACAACGAATAAAAATCATAGAAAGATTTCTACTAGAAAGGCTAAAGGACAAATCAACTGTTGAGAATATTGTAAAAACAACTGTTAATGCTCTTTTATCGACAAACGGAAGCGCAACGATAAAAACAATTCTTAAAGATGACTTGTCCAAAAGAAGACAACTTGAGAGGAAATTTAAAAAACATATTGGAGTTAGCCCAAAACAGTTAGGCAAAGTAATTCGACTACAAACCGCATTAAAAATGCTCCTTAACGAAGAGACAGAAAGCCTAACTCATATCGCTTACGAAAGTGAATATTATGACCAAGCCCATTTTATTAAAGACTTTAAGGAATTTACAGGAACGAATCCTAAGGATTTTTTAGGAAATGAAAACATGTCACTTTCTGCTCTTTTCTATAAATAAATTGAGTGTCGCATTTTTACAATTTCAACTTTTACAAATAATTTAATTTCGGATCATTAATATTAAACAGGAAAAATGAAAAGAACTATACTAAGCGCTACTGTAATACTTGCTTTTAACCTTATGGCTTGTAATAATCAAAATAAATCTAATTCAGAAGTACAAAAAGTAGATCCTAACCAAGCGCAAATAACTAATGATATGAAAAGTTTTATTTCCCTTTTTGAAATTCCAGCAACAGATATTTCTCGAGCAGTAAGTTTTTATGAAGCAATTTTAGACATTAATATTGAGAAAATGGAAGCGCAAGGCATGGAAATGGGAATATTTCCATACGAAGGACAAATGGTTACAGGAGTTATAATGAAAGTAGAAGGCTATAAACCTTCAGCTAATGGGGTAGTTATTTATCTAAATGGTGGAGATAATCTTCAACACATTCTAGATAAAGTCGAAAAAAATGGCGGAAAAATCATTGTCCCAAAAACTGCTCACGCAGATGAAAATGGTTTTTTTGCCTTATTTTTAGATACCGAAGGAAATAAACTTGGCTTAAACTCCCCAAACTAAACGAAAGAAAAGTAATAGCGGTTCGGGTGCAAACTCGAACTTTTTTATGTTTAACCGAAAGCAAGTGCGTTAAAAGCGAAATAAAAGGTCACGAAGAACTGAAATTGATTATGGAAACTATCCAAACTAAATTAAAAAAAATCGTTGCATCCTTAGACAAATTGATAAAAAAGCCAGCTGGTAACAATGCTAAGAACACATAGGACTTTTGTGTTTATTTGCAAAGTCACCAACTATACATTTGGCGTTTATGAGAAAAAAGATAACAGCAAAATATTTATATTTGGCCTAGTACCAATTCGAAACATATTGTTTATCACCTCCCCCCTATCGTAATCTTTAACTTGTGTAAACAATGTCCCTTTACGAACATGCTGAATAATAATATTGACCCAAATTGACTAATTAATGAACTGTTTTTTAAAATCAAATCAAATGGTTAATTCTAATTTTCCAAAAAATAAATTGTGATTATAGAACATAAAACATTAGACATTTTTGGTAAGATGCTATTTGAAACTGTGACCCTGAAACCTCCTTTTAAAAAGCCAAATCCAATGCGGAATGAAGCTTGCTTTTTATATATAATAGAAGGCGAATATGATTCAATTTCGGAGAGCGAAAAGTTAAGAATTCAAACTGAAGAATCAGTATTGATGAAGTGTGGTAACTACCTTTCCTCAATGCTAAAATCAAAAACTTCAGACAAATACCAAGCACTCGCAGTTCATTTTTTTCCAGAAGTGCTACTAAAAATTTATGATAATAAGTTGCCCTGCTTCCTCAAAGAATCTCAGAATGCAGACATTGGAATGGTAAAATTAAATAGTGATATTCTAATCAAAAAATATATTGATAGTATCTTGTTTTACTTTGAGAATCAAAATTTGGTAAACGAAGACATACTAATTTTAAAGCTTAAAGAAATTATCCTTTTACTTTACCAAACCAAAAACGCATCTGCAATTCATAATATTCTTTCTAATTTATTTAATCCAACTTCATTCTCTTTTCGGGAAGTAATAGAGCATCATTTTTATACTAATAATACTTTAGAAGAATTAGCGCAATTGACCAATACAAGTTTATCGACTTTTAAAAGAGATTTTAAAAAGATATATAAAATTCCACCTGCAACATTTATAAGAAATAAAAAACTTGAAAAAGCAATGGAGCTACTCAGTTCTACAAATTTAAGAACGAGTGACATTGCTTATGACTGTGGTTTCATTGATGTTTCTCATTTTTCAAAAACATTTAAACAAAAATATGGTCTTTCACCTACCCTGTATAAGATGACCCATTTTAGCAAATCATTGAGCTAAATATAAAACAGGAAGGTTTCAATTCACTTCATCTTTGTACTTATTATTAATTTAAATACAAAGAAATGAAAACTGTTTACGAAAAAATCGAAAAAGAAATTAACGTCACACCAGAACAAGCCTGGGAAGTTATTGGCGCGGTCAAAGGTGTTGATCAATGGTTTGGCTCTGTTATCAAAACCTGTAGAGTTGAAGATGGCAAACGCTTTTGTGAAACCCAAGACGGCATCAACCTGGTCGAAGATGTTTTAGAAGTAAACCACGATACCAAGACTTTTAGATTTGCGATTCCACAACAAGAAATGTTGCCTGTAGAAAATATTATAGAAAAAATGAAGGTGACAGAAAGTAAAAACGGAAAGGCCTTAATTGAATGGTCAGGTTCATTTGAAGCAACCAATGAAAATGCGCCTATGGCTAGTAAAGCTCTCAATGGTTTATGGGAAATGGGACTAGTTGAAATGGAAAAGTTTATAAACGAAAATCAGTAACAATATGAAAACTATTTTACTAAGGACATTGGGTGTACTAATGCTATTCTCTTACTCAACAAAAGCTCAAAACAAACTATCAGAATCTAAAAAACATGAAATTATGAAAAGTCAAGAAATAATAAACACTGCTTTTTTTTATTTAAAAGAAGGAAAGGAAAAAGATTTTGAAAAACTACGAAGCAGAGGAAATGTATTACTGCAAAAATATGGTGCAAGAATAGAGCGTGTAATTAAGCCAAAAATGTTAGCTGCAGGTGAAATTGAACTTCCAGACGAAATTCATTTTGCAATTTATCCAAATTTAGAAGCAAAGGAAACATTTGACAAAGACCCTGAATTTATCCAACTAAAAAAAGATTATGTAGCTAGTTCTGTAGAAAAAATGTTTGGCTTCGCAACACATAACGACCCCGATTTTGATTTTTTCAGAGAGCTAGGAGATAATACCAAAACTTATGGAATTGCTTTAATTTACTTTAAAGAAGGTGAAAAATATTCAAATCAATTTGCAGAATATCATAAAGAAGCATGCGAAATTATTCCTGAATTTGGAACACACTTCGAGCGTTTTCTTATTCCTTTTGCATCGGCAAATGATATGCTTGAACAACCTAACGAAATTCATAGGTTCTATTTTGAAAGTGCTGAAGGAATGCAACAAATGGCAACAGACAGCAGAATGCAAGCTCTTTTTCCGAAACGAGATAATAGTCTTAAAAATTTAATATTTATTATTGGAGAAGCTTTGCAATAAATAAGCCAGCACATAACAAAAATGTATCTAAAACATAGGGCGTTTGGTACTAAACCTAACGTCCTTTTCTATTTACAAAACCTGCCAACTATAAAATTTGGCATCTACAATAAAAAGATAACAGCAAAATATTTATATTTGGCTTAGTACCACTTTAAAAGTAGCCCTTAGCCTCTGCCTCTATGCTTCTTACACCAGACGTTGTGGTGCATTTAAAAAACATCGTGAAGACATGAAAAATAAAAAAGTCCTTTTAATTATTGATATGCAAAAAGGTTCATTTACACCAGAAACACCTCGATTTGATACAGAAGGTGTGGTTATGCGAATTAATGAACTTGCTCAATTATTTCGTAGAGCAAAATTACCTGTGATTTATATACAACACGATGGGACTGGAACTGGAGAGTTTGAGAAAAACACGACAGAATGGGAAATATTAGAATCTCTAAATGTTGAATCCACCGATATTCTAATTGACAAATATGCAAACGACGTTTTTTATAATTCTAAACTTCAATCAAAATTGATAGAATTAAATGCCACCGAATTATTAATTACTGGATGTGCAACAGACTTTTGTGTCGAATCTACTATACAATCTGCATTGACAAAAGACTATAATATTACTGTTGTTTCTAACGGACATACAACAGGAGAAAGACCTCATTTGAAAGCTAAAAAAGTTATTGAACATTATAATTGGGTTTGGAAAAATATGATTCCAACAAAAGGAAAAATAGAAGTAAAAACTCTTGAGGAAATAAAAAACGACACTATAACAAAAACTATAATTAATACGGATATTGGTGCTTAACCTAAAGTTTAGCGCTTTCCACTCCCCCTTACTAACCGTAGCCTAACCGCGTTGTAAATAATTACGATGAACCGAAATACTTTAGATATACAGTTTAACGATTTTAAAGATGAGCTTGCTTCATTCGTTTTTAGGCTTGTAACAAATAAAGAGCTAACCGAAGATATTGTTCACGACACTTATATAAAAGTGGTTGATAAAATAGATACATTTAAAGGTAATTCTTCCCTTAAAACTTGGGTCTTTAGTATTGCAACTAATATTTCGAAAAACATTTTAATTCAACAAAACAGATGGGATGTTAATGCTCAAGATTATGGCGCAATGCTTCATGTTAAATCCAAAGAACATTGGGAGGCTTTTCAACGCGTATTCGATTCGACACCAGAGCAAGAATATGAAATAAAAGAACATTTAGCTTATTGTTTTAATTGCATAAACAAAACACTGAGGATTGAACAACAGATTTGTCTTCTATTAAAAGAGATTTATGAGTTTAAGGTGCGTGAAATAGTTAAGATTACAAAACTATCGGAAGGAAAGGTGAAACACGCTATTGCTAATGCGCGAAACAATCTTACTACTATTTTTGACAAAAGGTGTGCATTTGTAAATAAAAATGGCGTTTGCCACCAATGTACAGAACTAACGGGGATTTTAAACCCAAAACAAGACGCTCAGATAAAAGCCAACAAGTTAAAACTAGTAAAAGAAAAAGACGCTAAAAACAAAGAACGCCTTCTAGATATTAGGTTCGAATTAATTCAGTCTATAGACCCTTTAAACGCTAAAAATTCATTGGTTACAACTTACTTTTTAGAGAACTCTGAAAAATGGGTAGAAAAGGGAAAACAGAAAAAAGTTTTAGAAAACCCGTCCGAAACCACTAGCTAATTTGTCTAAGTAATATATAAAGACAAATTTAAGTTATGACAAAATTAAAAGCACCTTTACAGTTAGACCAAAGAATTTTAATCAAGGGATCTAAAAATAAGGTTTGGGAAGTATTTAATGACCAATCTCTTTTATCAAAGTGGACACAAGATGTTCAAACTTCCCATTATGAAAAAAGAATGGCTTCTCCTGGCCAGTTGAGAAAAAATGAATGCATCGTTAATGGTAAAAAAGGAACTATTGAAACTCGATGCGTTGCGATGTTCGGAAATTATAGAGCCGAATTTTGTGTTGAAAAGGATTCTTTTGGTATGACAAAAATGCTACTGAATATGTCATTTGCAGCTGAATTTAAAGAAATTTCAGAAAACGAAACAGAGTTTGCTATGTTATCACACTTTACGCCTAAAAACTTTTTGAATATCCGTAAACACCCATAATTATATAAAAAGTCTTATCTTAGAATAAAAA
>CAZLTR010000196.1:0-4690 GCA_964562415.1 uncultured Hyunsoonleella sp.
TAAAAAATGCGGAATTTGCATTTCGATATTTAAAATTAGTTTCATTTTAACAAAAGTGTCTGGTTTAGTTGGATGACAAATGTTCTATCGTATAAAACGGGTTAAATCATACATAGTTTAACTTTCTTGAACAATCCTGCTAGCAATGTGTTTTTTTCTTTTTTAGATTTGAAGCGTTTTTACATGTTTACGACAAATCGGCGCTATACTTTTTTATACCTAAGCACTTTTTTGTGCTTTAATAGTAGCTAATACGAACAAAAATTTCGCATATATGTGGTTTCTTTTTCTACGATTCTTAGGTTGAAAAATCAAACCTTTACGGCTAAGCTTTAATTTTTTGCCTTAGACTAGCGAAAAATAATTCAACATATGTATACGAAATTCTTATCCATAAATGTATAAGAGCTGCTTGGACTGTTAGTTGTGTATCTCCAAAACTAATCTGGATTTGAGATAGTTTTATAAGTTAATTATATGAAATTTATTTTTTTAAACTAAAAACCGCAAGTATAAAATTCTCGTAAGTAGTATGAATTTAACCCGAATTATACGATAGAACATCGTCATGAAGATTTTAAATGCCATAAATATAGCGTTAGTATTTGCAGCAATTGAACGTCGTAATAGATTTTCTAATGAATTTGGGTTAAACAAATTTGGGACATTAAAAAGACATTTAGGAATTTAAGAGTTTGGTAATTAAACAACTTTTTTTAATGAATTTAAGTACAGTTTACAGCGCTATTTAGAAGCTGTATGAGTTTGCCGCTACGCTTATCTTTTTAAAGTTCAAGATGACAATTTTTAATTTAAATTTTAGATAAAACTATTTGGAAATTGGTACTATTATCCATTATTTTCAAACCAATACAACACAATATGTTAAAAAAAATAGTACTGGTATTGCTTATATTCACGATAAGCTTTGTTAATGCACACCAACTTAGAGGTATTGTCACGTCTAGTGTAACTAAAGAACCGCTCCAAGATGTAGGAGTGTATAATAAAACTTCTGGGGCGTATACTTATACAAATGTTTCTGGTTTTTTTGAGTTTGATGCTATTTCTGTTGATGATGTTTTGTATTTTCAACAGTTAGGCTACGATAATTATGAATTAACCATAACAAAGTCTCATTTAGACGGTACTGTAGCTATTAATATGTTGGTTGCTACTGCAACACTAGATCAAGTTTTGATCGTTTCTAAACTCAATGTATTAAGTTCTATTGTAAATGTAGATGTGCAAACAAACCCTGTAAAGTCATCACAAGACATTTTACGAAAAGTACCAGGACTTATTATTGGTCAGCATGCAGGTGGCGGCAAAGCCGAACAAATTTTTTTAAGAGGATTCGATATCGATCACGGTACCGATATTGCTATAGATGTAGATGGTATGCCTGTAAATATGGTATCTCATGCTCATGGCCAAGGCTATGCCGATTTGCATTTTGTGATACCAGAAACGATAGACCATCTCGATTTTGGCAAAGGCGCTTATTATACCGATAAAGGTAATTTTAATACGGCAGGGTATGTCGATTTAAAAACAAAGACCAGCATAGACGAAAATGTAATTACGCTAGAGGCAGGACAATTTAATACAGTAAGAGCCTTAAGCATGGTAAAATTATTAAGCTCTGAAAATAGTAAAGCCTATATGGCTAGTGAAATGAATGTATCTGATGGCGTCTTCGAATCTCCCCAAAATTTTAACCGTTTTAATGTTATGGGACGTTATAGTTTTAATAATTTTGAAGATGAGACATTTAATGTCGCATTGTCTCATTTTCAAAGTAAGTGGGATGCTTCTGGGCAAATTCCACAACGTGCCGTAGACCAAGGGTTAATAGGTAGATTTGGCGCTATAGATGACACAGAAGGTGGTAATACAAGTAGAACCAACATTTGGTTACAGCACCATAAGCAATTAGATGCCCATGCTAAGGTGACTACATCGGCCAATTTGTCGCGGTACGATTTTGAATTATTTTCTAATTTCACCTTCTTTTTAGAAGATCCTATTAATGCAGATCAAATTCGGCAATTTGAAACCAGAACTCTAGCCGGTGCCAAAACAGCTTATAAAAAAAAATTAGATCTTAAAGCAGATGACGCCCAATTGAACTATGAATTAGGATTAGGGTTTCGTTATGATAATGTGGATGATATACAGCTCTCTCGAACAAGAAACAGACGCCAACTCTTAGAACGTTTGGCTTTTGGAGATGTAGACGAATTTAATGGTTTTTCGTATGCCAATTTAAAATATACGCATAATAAATGGACCCTAAACCCAGGGTTGCGTTTAGATTATTTTACATTTGATTATGTAGATTTTTTAACAGAAACGTTTAATAGTCGAAGAGAGCATAAGGCCTTGTTAAGTCCTAAACTTAATGTGATTTATGCAGCGTCTCCTAAAACACAAGTATTTTTAAAAACAGGTTTAGGATTTCATTCTAACGATAGTAGGGTGGTTACTGCTAATGAGGGGCAATCGATTTTACCTGTAGCTTTTAGCTCAGACTTAGGAATAGTTTTGAAGCCAACAGACGAAATCGTCATTAATGCTGCAGTGTGGCAGTTGTTTTTAGAACAGGAGTTTGTTTATGTTGGTGATGCGGGGATTGTAGAGCCTAGTGGACGCTCACAACGCTTAGGTGTGGATGTGGGGATGCGTTATCAAATTACCGATCAATTGTACTTTAATACAGATGTAAATTATGCCTATGCGAGAAGTATAGATGCACCTTCTGGAGAAGATTTTATCCCCCTAGCACCCGATTTGACGTTTGCAGGAGGCTTGAGTTTTAAAGATGTAGGTCATTTTTCGGGAGGGCTAGATTACCGCTATCTTAAAGACCGTCCAGCAAATGAGGATAACTCTATAGCTGCCGAAGGGTATTTTGTCACCAATTGTAATTTGAATTATACATATCATAACTGGACACTGGGGCTGGTTGTAGAAAACTTATTTGATACCGAATGGAATGAAACACAGTTTGCTACAGAAAGCCGCCTGTTTAATGAGGCTGCGGCTGTGGAAGAAATTCATTTTACACCAGGAACACCTTTTTTTCTAAAAGCAAAGCTATCGCTTAGGTTTTAAGTGTCTAAAATTTTGATCATTTTAAACGATTTAAAGAGGTGGTATAAGCCAGGGAGGATTACTGCAGCTCCAATAATTAAAGAGATGGCTAAAGTGTTGATGACTTTAGGTGGAGATGCCGTATTTGTAATACTCATAGTGGTCTCTGCGGCAATTAATACATTTGGATAGTGTGCTATAACCGCAGCGACTAGAATTAAAATGACCTGAATTCCAGCAAAAAAACGACTTTTTACTTTTTTAGCATTTGTAATGCTTCGGCCTAGCGGAACAATTAAAATAGCCGAAAGTACTACAAGCCCTACAGCATAGGGGTTATTTAAAAATTTAAGAACAAATACACTCTTATTAAAGTAGCCATAGCTTAATACGATACATCCTACTAAAATTACTATTACGGTAGAAATTTTTGCTCTTTTCACATAGAGACTTCGTTCTGTTTTATGTGCTTCTCCAATGAGCAAAACAGTTGCGAGAAAGGCACAAAGTGCTGTAAAAAAAAGACCAATACTTATGGAGAAAGGATTGAGCCAAGAAGCGATAAATAAATCAAAAAAAGAAAGCGATTGTGCTGGGGTTTCTATAAATCGAATGGTTCCAGAAACCATAGCGCCAAAGGTGGTACCTAAAAAAATAGGAGTAACAAAACTGGAAATTCGAAACATCCAATCGTAAATTATCTGAGAACGGTCTTTAAATGCATCGTAATGCCTAAAAACAAAGGAAACACCTCTTAATGTAATACCTAAAAGTATTAGAGTTAAAGGTACATGTAAATAAATGACCAGGACATTATAAAATTTTGGAAATCCCACCCATAAAATAACTACGATAATAATAATCCATATATGATTGGCTTCCCATACAGGTCCAATGACACGGTATACTGTTTTTTTGGTTAGTGCTTGGTGTTGTTTAGAGGAAAATAATTCGACAATACCAGCTCCAAAATCGGCGCCAGCCAACAGCACGTATAAAACAAGAGCTATCATTAAAAAACTTAGTACAATATAGAGCATAGGTTATCGTATTGGTGCGTTGTTTAAAGCTTTAATTTGTCGTCTCATAAGCCAAGTTACAGCTATGGCTAAAATGGAATATAAGATGACGTACATATAAAAACTAAAAACCATTCCTGGCACAGGAGTAACGGCGTCTTTAGTTTTCATTACATTGTATATGATCCAAGGTTGCCTGCCCACTTCTGTGACAACCCAACCTGCTTCTAAAGCAATAAACCCCATGGGTGCCATTGCTGTAAATAAAAGCCAGAAAGCATTTTTATGCCACCATGAACGACGTTTTAAGCTTAAAAAAAATAGAATTCCTACCATTAGGAGTAAGGTACCAATGCCTACCATAATTTGAAACGCATAGTGCACTATAGGAACATTGGGACGCTCGTCTGCGGGAAAATCGTTTAAACCTTTAACCTCTGCATTAAAATCACCAAAGGCAAGAAACGATAAGGCTTTGGGCAGTTTCAATTTATAAGACACCTCTTGAGTTATAGGGTTTACAATGCCACCTATGTACAAGGGCACTCCTTTAGCAGTATTATAATGGGCTTCCA
>CAZLTR010000196.1:4700-6735 GCA_964562415.1 uncultured Hyunsoonleella sp.
CGAGTTTTGCAGGTTGACGTTTGGCGATGTCTTTAGCAGAAAGGTCGCCACTTAAAGGTTGCAAAATAGCGGCAATAGCAGCAAATGTGATGGCTATTTTAAACGCTTTTTTATGCAGTTCTACTTGTCGTTGCTTGTAAATATGATAGGCATGAACCCCTGCTACAGCAAATCCAGTTGCTGTAAAGGCAGCGAGTGTCATATGTAAGGCTTGAGTAAACCAAGCAGGGTTTAAGAGTGCGGCAATAGGATCTATATTTAGAAATGTGCCATTTACGAACTCAAAACCAGAAGGCGCATTCATCCAACCATTAGCAGAAACTACTAAAATCCCCGAAGCCACTCCCGAAACCCCTACAATAACACCTGTAAACCAGTGAAATTTTTCAGAAATTTTATCCCAACCATATAAATAGAAACCTAAAGCAATAGCCTCTACAAAAAAGGCAGCGCCTTCTAAAGAAAAAGGCATTCCAATGATGGGGCCTGCGTGTTTCATAAACTCTGGCCAAAGCAGTCCCAATTCAAAAGATAAAGCCGTTCCAGAAACAGCTCCTGTTACAAAAAAAATAGCCACCCCTTTTTGCCAGGATTTAGTCAGTTTTAAATAGACGGGATTTCTTGTATTTAACCATTTCTTGTGAGCAACGATCATAAAAAAGGGCATCACCATACCTATGCAAGCAAATACAATGTGAAACATGAGTGTAAATGCCATTTGAAGTCTGGCAGCATCTAGATTGTCCATAAAAAAACAAGCTTTAAAATAGTACTATAAAGGTACGATTTTAAAGCCTGTTTTCCTTGCAAATACGCCTTATATTTAGAGCATTTATTCTAGGATTTCTACTTCAAATAATTTATCCCAATATTTACCTGTTACAAAAATAGTTTTTGTGCTTGGGTTATAGGCAATGCCATTTAAAACATCTAATTCGTCGTGAGCGGTCACTAGCTCTCTTAATGGAGAAAAATCAATAACCCCTTCTATGGCACCATTTTTAGGATTGATGATAGCTACTCCATTTTTTTGATAGCGATTTGCATAGATTTTACCGTTAATCCATTCCAGTTCATTAAGTTCGGTAATTTTACCTTTGTGGGTGTAGGCTTGTATTTTTGTTTTCTCGATTAATGTTTCAGGATCGAGTAACCAAATATTTTCGGTACCATCACTTTTGTAAAGGTAAGTATCGTCATGGGTAAGTCCCCAACCTTCTTTACTTTCACCATATTTAAAACTGCTTATTTTTTCTAAGGTCTCTGCATTATAGACAAACCCAGTACCCGAACGCCAGGTTAATTGGTATGCTTTATCGTTTATAATCGTTAAGCCTTCACCAAAATAAGCGTCATCTAAATTGATGTTTTTTAGTAAAGTTCTTGTGGCATGGTCTACTTGTCTTAATTTAGAGGCTTTGAACTGCCCTGTACTTTCGTAGAGGATGCCATTATAAAATTCAAGACCTTGTGTGTAAGACGTAATGTCATGTGGATATGTGTTAATAATTTTAAATGTAAACACCTTAGGAACTGTAGCACTAAGTATAGTAATAGATGAATTTAAGGTTACCGAGGTTCCATCTAAATAAACGATAGCGTCTAAGGGGTGTTTTCCTAATTTATGATGATCGAGCGCATAAGTATTAGGAATACGTTGGCCGTTTAATTGAAAGGCAACGGAGTCTATTACATAGTTTTTCGGGTTTTTTAAATGCAGTTCTAAAGTTGCTTTGTTAGAAATATTACCTTTTTTAGCATTAGTTGTAATGCTTAAAGTAGTTTTCTTTTCGGCTGTACTTGGACCACAGGCAGTACATAATATTAATAAAACAATGAGGGTGAGTGGCTTATAAATTTTCATGAATTTGCTTATTTAGCATCGAATATATTTATTTAAAATCGGTTAAAAAAATCATTGTGAAACTTTTAAAAGATTGTATATTTGCACTCGGCAAGTCCTACACAACTAGCTCCTGTAGAATCCTCCAGGGCGGGAACGCAGCAAAGGTATATGGTTGTAGCAGTGTGATGT
>CAZLTR010000197.1:0-6732 GCA_964562415.1 uncultured Hyunsoonleella sp.
TGTTTGGTAACGATTTTATAATTTTTATTAGCAATCACAAGCCTTACAATTCATAACAATGTTATAATGTAAGTTGTAAATTCTATTAGTCGATAAGAGCATTTAAGCGCAACCACAATGCATTGTCAAAACTAGAACGTGCAAAATTAACAGCATCTGCGGCGTTACCCATGCGTATCACGACTATGTTTTTACTCGGAACAATATAAATTTTCTGGTCATTACGTCCTAAAGCCGCATACATATCTGCGGGTGCATTGGGTATTAACGTCCCTTCAAATTCTAATTGAGACTGCGGTAAACGGTACTTGTCTTTTCCATTAAGCCACCATAAATAGCCATAAGATGGGTTGAGGTTTTGAGAGCTACTAGTGGCGGCATCTAGAAAAGTTTTAGATACGACTTGCTTGTTTCTCCACTTACCATTGGCAGAAATCAACAATCCAAAACGAGCCATACTTCTGGTATCGCTCCAATACACATTAAAATCATTATTTTGTCTCCAAATACCCGTCATACCAATGGGGGCTTTCAATTTGGTATTAAAATAAGTTTCCCAACTGTTATTACTGGCATTGGCTACGACATCTTGAAGCTTAAGGTATACATTATGGTAGGCCCAACGTGTACCAGCATTTGCTCTATAATTCAAATCGATTTTGGCAACGCTTTCACCTTGGGCATCATCGATACCAGAAGTCATCGCTAGTAAATCTTTACAGGAGATTAAAAGCTCTTGGGCTTCGGTAGTATTGGTCCAGCCAGGCCCCAAATAGGTACTAACAGGTGAAGTAATATCGAGTAAGCCTTCATCTTGAGCAATTCCAACTGTGGTAGAGGTTAAGGTTTTACCAGCACTAGCCCAATACCAAGGTTTTGAAACATCATGCCCGTTCATATAGGCTTCTACAGCAATTTTACCATCATGCAAAATCATAAAACTTTTGGTGTTTTTGGCTTCTAAAAACTCTAAGAGTGGCTGTAAGGCTTCGGTATTCCATTTTAAATCAGTTAAAGCGATGCGTTCCCAAGTACTTGTGTTGCGTTCTGGGAAATATAAGGCGGCAGTATCTGTTTGTTCCTCGTTAGGGGGGACTTCGGTAACAGGATTGGTTTCGGGGTCTAATGCTTCAGTATCACTAGAGCAGCTTAAAACCAATATGAAGAGTGTAAGTAGGTAGTACTGTATAGATGTCATAATAATAGGGGCTTAACTTTAAGACTATTAAATATACAAAACGTTTAATATAGTTGTATCTTTGCCCATCGATTTATAAAAACTATGCGTACAAAGTCACTAAAAAAAAATAGGATTAATGTTGTTACTTTAGGCTGTAGCAAGAATGTTTATGACAGCGAAGTGCTCATGGGCCAGCTCAAGGCGAGTGGTAAAGATGTGGTTCATGAAGAAGAGGGCAATGTAGTGGTTATAAATACCTGTGGTTTTATAAATAATGCCAAAGAAGAGAGTGTAAACACAATTTTAGAGTTTATGCAAAAGAAGGAGGCAGGAGAAGTCGATAAGGTTTTTGTAACAGGATGTTTAAGTGAGCGTTACAAGCCCGATTTACAAAAAGAAATTCCAAATGTAGACCAGTATTTTGGCACTACCGAGTTACCAGGTTTGTTAAAAGCTTTGGGGGCCGATTACAAACATGAGCTCATAGGCGAACGTTTAACGACGACACCCAAGAATTATGCGTATTTAAAAATAGCAGAAGGCTGTGACCGTCCTTGTAGTTTTTGTGCCATACCGTTAATGCGTGGCAAACACAAATCGACACCTATAGAAGCTTTAGTAATAGAAGCCGAAAAGTTAGCCGCTAGTGGTGTAAAAGAGCTTATATTAATAGCTCAAGATTTGACTTATTATGGTTTAGATTTGTATGGGAAACGCAATTTAGCCGAATTGTTGGAGGCACTGGTAAAAGTAGAAGGGATAGAATGGATTCGTTTACACTATGCATTTCCATCTGGTTTTCCTATGGATGTTTTGGAGCTAATGCAACGCGAACCTAAAATATGCAATTATTTAGATATTCCCCTGCAGCATATATCCGATGCTATTTTAAAAAGCATGCGTCGTGGTACTACCCAAGCCAAGACCACCCGATTGTTAGAGGCATTTAGAGCAAAGGTGCCTGGTATGGCAATAAGAACCACGCTTATTGTAGGTTATCCAGGAGAAACTGAAGCCGATTTCGAAACCTTAAAACAATGGGTAATTGCGATGCGTTTTGAGCGTTTGGGCTGTTTTACTTATTCGCACGAAGAGAATACACATGCCTATAATTTAGAGGATGATGTGCCTGAAGCCGTAAAGAAAGAGCGTGCCAACCAAATTATGGAGATACAATCGCAAATTTCTTGGGAATTGAATCAAGAGAAAATAGGCGCCACTTTTAAAGTTGTGATAGATCGAAAGGAAGGCAATTATTTTATAGGCCGTACCGAATTCGATTCTCCCGATGTGGATAATGAAGTTCTTATAGATGCAACGTCCACTTATTTAAAAACAGGAGAGTTTGCTACCGTAAAGGTTATAGAAGCCGAAGATTTCGATTTGTATGCCGAGGTAATTGTTGCCTAAATTTTCAATTAGGAGTTTCTACCTAGGGCTTTGTCTATATAGATTATTAAAAAATTAGTCCATTTAGCAAGCTTAAAAAAGAAAATTATTTCCTGCATTTTAAGATGCAACTTTACGAAATATACAGGTTTTATTGGGCCATAGCGCTTCTTAAGCTATAGCAATTTATATACATGTAGTGCTTTACGGTTTTTAATTCATAAAAATCTTTTAGATTTGTGAAACGCATATGAGGTATATGCGCAGTTGCATGTATATAATTGTTGTGTCTAAGCTGAAAACCCAAACTACTAAATGAAAAAAATCATAAACATAGTTTTAATTTTACTTTTTGGTTTAAATAGCAACGCTCAGGAGATTTCTGATGAACAATATATGAACGCCTATGTTGTAATAGCCGACACTTCTCAAAACTATTTTGAATTAAGAAAAAAAATGTTTGGCATAAATGAGAAATTGAAAACGAAAATTGATACAATGGGAAGAGGATTCAATATAGAAAAAAATCGTATTTGCTTACCTGAAAATGACGAAGATGAAATTTACGCAGGTGCGTATTACCCCAGACGTTACCCTTCAGAAACATTAAGTTTAGAGTATTTGGTGTATTACACAAATGAAGAGAAACCCATAGAAGGCACTATTGCATTAGTCACACTACTAACAGACGATAAAGAAAAGGCGGATAATGAGTTGGCTGAAATAAAAAAATATTCTCACAAAGCATTTATTGTAAATAGCAAGATTTATATGGGGTGTATGCACTAAAAACAAGAAAAATGTGGTGACACGGTCTATAGCACATAGGGCGTTTAGCGGTTTAGGTATGTTCAGTGTTATTTACAATTACAGCTAAATTATTGATTTGGCTTAGAGCAAACCTGAAAGTTTATGGTTTTCTACTGCCGCACTTGTCATATATTTAACGTAACCAATTCAACAAATTGGTGTTAAAATAGTAAGTGGATCAGTTTTTGGTAATAATAGTTAGAGTAATTTGATACTAATCAAAATATGAAGAGAAATCTAATATTATCAATAGTCCTTATCCCAATATTTTCGTTCTCGCAGTCAATAAAAAATTGGAATGAAACCGTTAATAATGTTTTAAATACAATTGAGTCCGATTTAACGAAAGAACAGTTTGCCTATTTTAAATCGATAATTCAAAATAGAGAAAACTATAATACCCAACAAAGAATTGATTCGACAAAAGGGTGTATTAAAATAATAGAAGGATATAATTTCGTAGACAATAGATTTGGTATCATGGAGCAATATCATTTTTCGAACGGAAAAGTGTTCACTTTCTTGAACAATTCAAAGGAATGGGGAGTGAGTTTCAATGGTTATGTAGATTTTATTCAAGCAAGTATCAAAAAACAGAAGATTGATACAATTCTCCCAAGAAAATATATCGCTGTGTTTGGGTGTTCTCCAAATAAACGTACAATTAGAAAATCTAAAAAAATTAAAAACACAGCTAGAAAACAAGGATTTGTAATTGAGAATTATTTAAAAATAGAAACATTAATTGATCCAATAACAAATCAAATTTATGTTTCATTTTTGATACCTAAATATGGTGTAAGAGAAGTAGAGATATCTTATGGGCCATATTATGTGAATCCAGAATTAGAAAATTGGCTAAATTAAAACTGGTTACACTAATATTTATGTGATTATAGTAGCCCACTTAATCCCTTTCCTTAATTAGAATAGTAAACAATTCTAATTAAAGGAAGCTTACAAAATGCAGCATTTTATATATGTGTCGAGAAGCAATGAACGGCTAGATAAGTTTCATTGTTAATTATTTATAAGATGGTGGAACCGCCCCACAGGTGTTGTCTTGCTGGGAACAATTTCCTAAGCTATTTTATCATTAGAGTCTAGGATATTTAAATTAAATGTAGATTTGTATAAGAAGTGCCGTATGATGGGAGATCATCACTTATAGTTTTGTGAGAGGCTCAGGATGAAAATCTCATTGGGTTATTTGACATTTAAACATTGACAATAAGTAAACTCTATTGATATAATTCAAAAGAATGAATCGCGAAATAATAGATATAAATGATTATACCATTTTATTGGAAGAGGCTTCTACCGATACTAATTTAGTAGATTCATGTTTTTTTGACGAGCCTATAATAGCTATCGCCTTTTATGGCGCAGGAGATGTTGGTCTTAGCGTAAAATTTGGTGGAAAAACCAAAGAATTCCATCACACTAAAGGTATGGTACTGTCTTTTTATGCAGATACTATGGTAGAGTTTGAGCATCATGTTTCCAAACTAAAAGCGCTACAATGTTTAGTCATCGCAACAACAATAAGAAACATAGACAAATTGCCTAATGAGGAAGGGCAATTCTTAGAGCAATTTTTATATCAATTAGTTCACCCAAAAGCACATTATGTTGAAGGCCCTGTATTTAATATGAGTCCAGAAATGTTTCAACTGGTTGAGCAGTTCTTTAGCAATACTTACGAAGGAGCGCTTAAAATGATGTTTTACAAAAGCCATATCTCGGCTTTACTTTCTCACTACTTTGGGCAATTGGCAAAGCAACAAAACGCAAAACTTAATACGTCGCAAATAGAAAAAATCAATTTAGCTCAAGAAATTTTAGTATCCAATTTAGAAAATCCACCTTCCTTAACAGAATTGGCCAATAGAATTGGCACCAACACTACTACGCTTAAAATAGAATTTAAAGCACAATTTGGGGTTCCAGTTTTTAAATACCTACAAAACGAACGTTTAAAAAAAGCCTACAATTTAATTAAAAACGAACAAAAAACAATTCAAGAAGCCTCTTGGGCTGTAGGTTACGATAGTTTAGGGTCTTTCTCTAATGCTTTTGAAAAAAAGTTTGGTTACAGACCTAGCCAAGTATAAAATTCTTTTCGAATAAATCATAATACTTTTTGAATAAGTCGCTGTAAGAGAGCTGCTATAGATTTGTATCATAATTCAAAAACCAAAGATTATGATTCGTAAACATTTATTTAGCATTGTATGTGGCATGTTGGTTTGGGGTTTAGGCCTTAGCTTTTACCTCTTATCATTTTATATTCCCATTCTAGAAAATCCTGAACTGCAATCTAATGTCGTATTGGCTTTAGGGATCGTACCAAGCGCATGTTTAGGAACATATTTATTCTATACAAAACGTTACATAAAACCATCTGCATTGGGGCTTACGTTTGTTATTGTGGCTGCGCTTTTAGATGTAATAATCACAGTTCCTGTATTTGTAATTTCAAATGGTGGAAGCTATTTAGAGTTTTTTGGAACACCAATGTTTTACATGATTATGGTTGAGTTTTACGTCATTGTATTTTATTTCGGAAATCATTTAACCCATAAAAACATCAAAGCATGAAAACTATAGTTTTTTTTATGGCGGTTTTATTGAATGCGCTTTCCACAGGTTTTTTCTTCGCTTGGTCTGTTTCGGTTGTATTGGGAACAAAAAAAGTAGGTCATTTAACATATTTAGAAACCATGCAAAACATGAATAGAGAAATCTTGAATCTGGCATTCTTCATCGTGTTTTTTGGAAGCCTAATTGCATTGGTGATAACAACTTGTTTACAGTTTAACAACACAACTGTATTGGTGTTAGTGTTGGCATCAACCATCATATATCTAATAGGCACTTTTGGAGTTACAGTCTTTAGAAATGTACCCTTAAACAATGAACTAGAAGCATTAAACATTACCAAGCTTAGCTTAATAGAGCTAAAGAATTTTAGAATCCATTATGAAAGTGCTTGGAATTATTTCCATGGGATAAGAACCGTTTCAAGTATGGTTTCATTCATTCTATTACTTATAGCAATATTTATTCAAAAAACATTTTAAAATAATTCATTATGAAAACAAACATTTTAGTTATCGGAGGCACAGGAAAAACGGGGCGCCGAGTAGTCGAGCAATTACAAAACAAAGGTATTGAGCCAAGAATTGGTTCAAGAAATTCATCACCAAGTTTCGATTGGAACCGTAAAGAGACTTGGGTAGATGCCCTAAGCGGCATCGAAAAAATGTATGTTACCTATTATCCCGACCTAGCGGTTCCAGGAGCAAAAGAAGCTATTGAGAGTTTAACTTATTTGGCTATAGAATTAGGAG
>CAZLTR010000198.1:0-6724 GCA_964562415.1 uncultured Hyunsoonleella sp.
AAATTTTATAGAGATTCAATTGTTATGATATGTTATTGTATGTAACATTTTTGTTGTTAAGTTATTGTTTTTTATTGGGTTGCGTTTTATTTTGTAGTCTAATTCGTAATTAAAAAAAAGTTTAGATTTAAGGTCAACAAAGCCTATCACTTTACTCAAAAAGTGAGATCTTATGGCATAAGAGGAGACCGAGGTGCTCTGTTTTAGAAACAGATTAGGCCTCTATGTTTTTAAGGGCTTTGTAGTTTTGGTTTAAGCGTTTTAATAAAATACCATAAATTAATCTATAGAACAACCATATTATAAGTATAAAAATGCCTATAAAGGTTATGGCTACTGCTACAGCAATGGTCGTTTGTTTGTAGCTAAAATCTTTAAAAATAGCAGCCGTTTGGGGGTCGTTTGTAATGCTATAAATTAGCGCAATAATGATGGAGGCCCCAGCCATAATTAAATTAAACAGCACGTAGTATTTAATAATGCGCCGCGTTTTTAAAATGCTCTCCATAAGTTGTTTGGCACTATCGGTAACCGAAATGGCCTTATAGGCCTTAAAGAGTAGGTAAATAAAGAAGAGTATAATGCCATAACTTAATATGGTAATGCCTGTAAATACAAAATCTTTGCCGTAAATGTTATCCAGTTTATTTTGGTAAGCTTGAGAACTAAAGTAGGGAATGGTATTAATAATGATCCAAAATGCAAGTTCGGCAATACTAATATAAAACAAGGTCTTTACAATAGAAAACGATTTTCTATGTAGCATCGGGTAAATGTCTTTAGCCGAATAGGGTCTATGTTCAGACTGTGTATTCCAGTCTTTTTTTAATAAGTCTAATTCATCCATAGTATTACGGATTTAAAATGTTTCGAAGTTTGGTTTTTATTCTATTCATCTTCACTCTGCTATTTACTTCGCTAATTCCAAGTGTTTCACTTATTTCTTTGTGATCTTTGTCTTCAAGATACAAGAAAATAAGTGCTTTTTCAATATCATTTAATTGATGTATGGCTTTGTACAACACTTTAACGCGTTCGTCTTCACTGTCGTCGTAGGCCTCTGCTTTCATTTTAAAAGCTACACCTTCAAAATCTTGTGTGACCACCCGTCGCTTGGATTTTCTGTACAAGGTAATAGACGTGTTGAGGGCGACACGATACATCCAAGTACTAAATTTGGCGTCTCCTCTAAACTTAGGATACGCTTTCCAAAGCTGTATGGTTATTTCTTGAAACAAATCATTATGCGCATCGTATGTATTGGTGTATAAGCGGCATACTTTATGTATAATGTTTTGGTGTTTCTCTAATAACTCAACAAAGCTGTGTTCTAATTCTGGGTTCAATAATGTTAATGGATTGGTTACTCTATAGGTAGCGCAATGCTTTAAAATGTTACAGCTAAAATGATTTTTTTTAGAAGTTAAAACAAATAAGTCTATAGTAGGGCATTACAGGCTATTTGTTTGGGCTTTTATTGAGGTAATTTCTGCAATTTTACAAATTACTTCGCTTGCTTTTTGCATGCTTTCTACAGGTACGTATTCGTAACGCCCATGAAAGTTATGTCCGCCAGCAAAAATATTAGGGCAGGGTAAGCCCATATAGCTTAACTGCGACCCATCGGTACCACCGCGAATGGCTTTTTTAAGTGGTTTAATGCGAAGCGCTTTCATCGCGGCTTCTGCAATGTCGACAATATGCATCACAGGCTCTATTTTTTCACGCATGTTAAAGTACTGGTCTTTTATCTCGGTAACAATTACTTCTCTGCCGTATTGCGAATTGAGTTCTTCTGTTAGTTTTAGCATGACCGCTTTACGGGCTTCAAAATGCCCTTTATCATGGTCGCGAATAATATAGTGTAGTGTGGTGCTTTCTACATTTCCTTTCATATCGTGTAAATGAAAAAAACCTTGATAGCCTTCGGTGTGTTCTGGAGTTTCAATGCGAGGCAGTGAATTGATAAATTCTGTAGCAATATGCATGGAGTTGATGAGTTTGCCTTTGGCGTAACCAGGATGTACACTCTTTCCTTTTACGGTAACTACGGCACCAGCTGCATTAAAATTTTCGTATTCCAATTCTCCTATTTGGCTGCCATCCATGGTATAAGCCCAATCGGCTCCAAATTTGGCCACGTCAAATTTATGAGCGCCGCGTCCTATTTCTTCATCGGGGGTAAAACCTACTCGAATTCTACCGTGTTTGATGTCTGGATGCTGTACAAGGTACTCCATTGCAGAAATAATTTCACAAATACCCGCTTTATCATCGGCACCTAAAAGTGTGGTTCCATCTGTAGTTACAAGGGTTTGCCCGACATACTGTTTCAAGTCTTCGAAATAATCGGGAGACAGTACAATGTTTTCTTCGGCATTTAATACTATGTCTTTACCGTTGTAACGCTCTATAACTTGTGGGTTAACATTAGCGCCAGTAAAGTCGGGTGAGGTATCAAAATGCGAAATAAAACCAATAGTGGGTACTTCGTGTGCAACGTTACTGGGTAGAGTAGCCATAATATAAGCATTGGCGTCTATAGTCACATCAGACAGCCCAATGCGTTGTAATTCGTCAACAAGTTGGTGGGCCAAATCCCACTGTTTAGCTGTACTGGGTGTGCTTTGCGAATGCGGATCAGATTCAGTATCTACAGTCACATAGCTTATAAAACGTTGAAGGATAGTCTCTTTTGAAATCATAACAACAGTGATTTAGATCGGTTAGATTATTATGTTTAATAGTTGTAGTTCTTAGACGCCTCAAGGTACAATTATTATGTGAAATACCATATGGCAATTGGGGACTTTGCAAGAGAATTCTGCAGTGGTAGTACCTCGTGTTTTTTGATTGCGTTGTTGGTAAGAGCTGTATTATTTGGTTCTAAAAGCAAGAGTATTTTTTATTTCGAATATTTCAAATTACTTTTGCACAAATACTACAAATGTATAAAGCATTATTACGTCCGCTACTTTTTTCATTCGACCCTGAAAAAATCCATTATTTCACATTTTCTTTAATAAAAACAACGTGTAAATTGCCAGGAGTAGCTGCCTTGTATAGACGTTTGTATACTGTAAACGACAAACGGTTAGAGCGAGAATTATTTGGCTTAACTTTTAAAAACCCAGTAGGTTTAGCGGCTGGGTTTGATAAAAATGCGGTACTGTATAACGAGTTGGCTAATTTTGGCTTTGGTTTTATAGAAATAGGCACGGTAACCCCAAGAGGGCAGGCTGGAAACCCTAAAAAGCGTTTGTTTCGACTTAAAGACGACCAAGGCATTATTAACCGTATGGGCTTTAATAACGAAGGGTTAGCTGCAGCCATAACACAATTAAAAAAGAACAAAGGCCGTCTTATTATAGGCGGAAATATTGGGAAAAATACCGATACCAAGCCAGAGGATTATACGAAAGATTACCTAGCGTGCTTTAATGCATTACACCCTTATGTAGATTATTTTGTACTAAACGTAAGTTGTCCCAATGTAGGCAGTCATGCCAAATTAAATGACAAAGACTATTTGGAAGAATTAATAGTAGCGGTACAGCAAGCCAATGCAACTTTTAGCAATAAAAAACCTATACTTTTAAAGATTGCGCCCGATTTAAATGAGGGGCAGCTCGATGAAATTATCGATTTGGTTAACGATACTAATCTAGAAGGGGTCATTGCGAGTAATACGTCTACAGACAGAAGTGGCCTAAAGGCGTCTAAAACCCAACTCGACGCTATTGGTAATGGCGGTTTAAGTGGACAGCCGATTAAAGCCAAAAGTACGGCAACAATTAAATACCTCTCTAAGAAAAGTGCTAAGGCTTTTCCAATAATTGGGGTAGGTGGGGTGCATTCTGCAGAAGATGCCTTAGAAAAAATAGAAGCAGGAGCCGACTTGGTTCAAGTTTATACAGGATTTATTTATGAAGGGCCTCGATTGGTGAAAAGCATTAATAAAGCCGTATTAGCAGCAACTACCTAATAATTTTTTTAATGACGCGAGACGATGCGTTTTCTAAGAGTAAGACATAACTGCCAGCGGCCAAATGTGAAACTTTAATGCTATTGGTTTTGGTTGTACCTCTAGAAATTGTTTGTCCTCTATGATTGGTAATTTGATACTGTATGCCTTTTTTTGGGGCATTAAATGTACCTCCTGTAATTTGGATATGACTTGCGGTTGCGGGGTTAGGGTATACGCTTACCGTTTCCAGTGTTTTTGTGGTAGAGGGAGTGTTAACGGTTAACTTAGTGTTACTGTCTGAAAACAGATGCTTGATGGTTTGGTAATAACCAAACATTCGTGCCATTTGCTGCTTAGAAAAGTGCGAACGGCAGGCTTTTCTGGAGTAAGACATGATGTTGTATGTGTCGGGTTGAAAGACATCGCCATTAATATCGGTAGCGCTGCCCATGTATTCGCAAAAATTATTAATAGCAGCTCTGTTTAATTGCGGGTCTGCTGGGGTGTCGCATATGCCATCTCCATCGGTATCACAATTACTGCCATCGACCAATTCTGTAGTAGAGACGTTATTAGATGTACCGTGGGTGTGTAATAAAGATAAAAAATGACCTACTTCATGTGCTAATGAAGAGGCGTTAAACAAGCAGTCTGTAGCCATTACAATAACCGCTTTAGAAGGGACATGCCCTACATAACCGCAGATACTGGTATTAGAGGCGTTAACAAGAGTATCTGTTATATAAATGTTGAGCGCCGCTTTGGTGTAATGGGTTTGCGATAAATTGGTTTCTGCTCCTTTTTTAAGACTTTCGGAACTGGGGGTGTCTATGGTTGTAATACCATCTATAAGGTGAAATTCTATTAGGGCTTCTAGGAATTGTGAGTTTAAATGAGCGACAGCTGCCTTGTATGGCGTGGCATCTATCAACTCTGCTGTACTGCCTTTTACAAGCTTGTAAATTTTAATAGGAATGCGTACTGTTTTTAGCGTATGTCGTTTAGAGGATTTGGCTGCGATAAAATTAGCCTCGTAAGATTTAATAAGGGATTTATGCGTTTTAAAGTATGCTGTTGCTGCTTTAGAATAGGTATCTCCACAGGTTTTTTTAGTTGCATTTTGGGCAGCAAACTTTGTAACAACGCCTAAGCAAATTGCAATACCTAAAAAGAGGGAATGGTACTTTAATTGGAACATTTAGAGTCAACATTTTTTCAAATGTAACTCCAAATTCATACATTAAATAAAATACTCGACAAGGCCTAACCTATACTCGATGAGTCTATTAACTACCATTTTTTGGGTTAACTGACAATCAATTTTTGTTTAGTAGTATTACCAGAACCATCTGTAAGTCTTACAATATAAACCCCTGTATTTAAATTAGAAATGTCCATTTGTAAGGTGTTTACAGGAGTAGTAACCGCTATAGATTTGCTTAGTTTTCCTAATACCGAGAAAATATCGATGCGTTTTACATCCATATGGCGTAAATTAGAAAAAGTAATACGGTCTTTAGCTGGATTGGGAGATAAGTACATATCCATTGCCGATTCTGCATTGGTATTTGTGCTTAAGGTTTGCGGTTGTAATGTAAATGTAACCGTAGCCATTTTATGCCCATTAATAGGGGCGTCTGTAATTAAAGCTATAGGCATACGTATAGGGGTAATGCTATTAATTGAGCTATAGTCTGTCCCAGAATCTGTCCCAGAATCATAAGCAAATACATCTAAGGTAAAGCTATCTTTCCAGCCATTATTTATAGAAGAGTTGCCAGATCTTAAATTGACATTGTGTACAGCGATAAACCAATCTGGACTAGGAGCTACCATAGAGACTAAAGTCACTAAAGGAAAGGCTTCACTAACGGTAACGTTGGTTAATGTAGCCTTGCTATCGTTTCCAGCAAAAGGGGAAAAGCGCTGTTGTAAATATTGATCTGCAGTACCTGCGGTGATACTGGCGAGAATTTCATTTTCAAAATTGGTTGTATCTCCAGTTTCTGCAATAGCTTTAATACCATTTGTGTTTGGTGCTGGAGCACCAAGCTCTAAGATTGCATTAACTGTATTATGTGTGGCACCAGCTAGAGGAGACCAATGCGCTGTTTCTGGAACAGAACTATGCTGTTCTGCCGTCCATATGGTCGTTACAGAGATATCATAAATTGCCGTACTTTGGGCTAAAAGTGTTTTGGCGATGAGACAACAAATTATAAGTGTAATTTTTTTCATTCGTGCAATCTTAAAATGTACCTTATATACGTCGTAGACTTGCCAACGGATTTACATTCCTAAAAATAATAGTATTTTTAACGTTTCAAAATATCAGGTTTTACATGACACCCCCCGTAAAAATTATTGAATGTCCTAGAGATGCCATGCAAGGGATTAAGCAATTCATACCAACTGCGCAAAAAGTACAGTACGTACAAGCGCTCTTACGCGTGGATTTCGATACTATAGATGTAGGGAGTTTTGTGTCTCCAAAGGCCATTCCGCAAATGGTAGATACGGCCCAGGTACTTTCGCAATTGGATTTAAGTACAACTAAAAGTAAACTGCTCACTATTATCGCCAATGTAAGAGGAGCGCAAACGGCTTGTTTACACGATGAAATTACGTATTTAGGCTATCCGTTTTCAATATCAGAGAATTTTCAAATGCGTAATACTCATAAAACCATAGCCCAGTCTGTAGAGGTACTCGATGCCATTTTGGAGATTGCAGATAAAGCCAATAAAACCTTGGTGG
>CAZLTR010000199.1:0-6687 GCA_964562415.1 uncultured Hyunsoonleella sp.
AGCCACCACCATGCTATTTGTGTACCCAAGAGAAGTACGATATTTAAAAGACACCTATTTAAATTTTACCATAGAAGATTTAGGGCTTTATACGGGAGAGGTAAAGTTTAAAATCCCCACAGATAAATTACAAAACGAGCCAAGGCTCAGGTTTTAGAAGCGATTCTAAGTTTATAAAAATAATATAAGAAAACGTTAACACGCATAATTATACATTATGAAGCATAACAACACGATTCAATACATAAAAGCAGTAGTAGTTACACTTATTTTTGGTGTTTTTAGTACAGTAACACAAGCCCAAGGGCCCAATGCCCCAGAAGCAGCAAGTTTCGAGCCTGTAGATGCTACCGATATGGTGAATTTAGTAACAGGCGATTTAAGTTATGTATTACCACTATTAAATGTACCATCTCCAGAAGGTGGGTATCCTCTTTCGTTGTCGTATCATGCAGGTATTGCTATGGAACAAGAAGCGAGCTGGGTAGGCTTAGGTTGGTCTTTAAATCCTGGAGCGATTAATAGAAGTGTGAATGGGTACCCTGATGATTGGGGTAAGACAGAAGTTTCAGAATTATATTATGATGAGGGGGGATCTACAGATTATTATAGTTTTTCTATAGGAGGAACTCTGCCCAATGGAGTTACTATAGGTGTTAGTAAATCATGGGGGGGCTATAGAGCTTGGGGAGGGATAGTTACTTATGCTGGAAATTCTATACATTTTGGTTCTGAAGGTGTTGGTGCTAGTGCTTCAATATTGGGGGTTACAGTATCAGCTTTACCTGGACAAGATGTAAGAACTAGTATTGGATTGGGACAAGCAGGAGGAAGTTTAGGAATGCTGTCAGGAGGAGCTACATTAGATTTTGATTTGAATACACGAAATATACAGCTCTCAGGAAATGCGGGATTGAAAATAAAGCAAACAGGAGCTGGTTTATCAGGAAGAGGGTTTAACTTTTCTATTAATAGCGCATTGGGAAGTGGAGGTACATTAAATAGTAGTTCTGTGAATGAGGGGGATTATTTTGTGAAAACTACAGAGAAAGGATTTAATTTTGATGTAGGGTTCTATTGGGCACGTTATAGGCATACTAATGTAAGTTATTCTTTGTTTAAAGATAATATTATTTATTCTAGTGGGATTTTGAATGCTTTTGATTACAAATTAAATACCTCTTTTGCTACTATAGACGACTCTTATCCGACAATGGATGTTAAAGAATTTTATGCAGATGACAAAGATTATGTAATAAATGAAATTAGAGATATAACTAAGTCTACTCAATTACCAAGTATAATGTTGCCAAATTATGATAATTATTCAGTTTCGGGTCAAGGTGTTGGAGGTAGTATATCGCCAAGAATTTATGAAGAGATGACACTGTCAGGAAAGAAGCTTTTTGAAGAAAGGAATAGTTTCGATAATGTAGTTTTAAGAAATTACGCATTGAATTATCATGATCAAGGATTACCAAATCAAGATCAGTTTTCTTTAAATAATAAAATTCATTTTTATTTTGATAATACTGTTAGTTCTTTTTTAAGGACAAGTTCAGGAAGTTTTGATTTTTTCCATTTAAAAGAAACCAGAACATCTCCTTTAACGGGGGAAGAGTATAGTGATTATGTTGTTAGAAGTGTAGAAGACCTTTTAAGTGTGAACACTTTTCCAGACAATACTTATTCTTCAGGTGTAATAAATGATTTCATACCAACAAAAAGTGGAGAAATAAAGAGAGATGGTAATTTTATTGAAACCTTTACTAATGGTGATATTATAAATAATAGAACAAATGGATGGTTTATAGAAGCTAAGTCGGATGAATTTTACAGGTTAAATGATCCAAATCGTTTTACAAACATTAAAAATGAAGATGGCATTGGAGCTTATAGAATAACAACTTTGGATGGTAAAGTGTATCATTATTCTTTGCCCGTTTACCATTATGAATCGATATATAAAAACTTTGCAGGAGACGATGATGAAAACAGAAAGTTTTTTAGATCGAAAAAAACAAAACCATATGCAACGCATTGGTTGTTAACGGCTATTACTGGGCCTGATTATGTCGATCGAAATAATAATGGAAAATTAGATGAATCAGATTATGGCTATTGGGTAGAATTTGAATATGGCCGATGGAGTGATGGGTTTGCCTGGAGGTCTCCTAAAGAAGGATTTAAAGTTTATAAAAATAATAAAAGTTATTTCACTGGTCTAAAAGAAATATACTACTTGGATAAAGTGAAAACGCGAACTCATACAGCTCTTTTTATTAAATCGCTTAGACAAGACGATAAAAGCTTTCCTCTAAATATATATAAGAATAAGTGGAATGAAACACTAAGTATTTTTGATGAAAACGTAAGTGAATATTTTATAGATAAACAAAATAAAGATTATGTTGTTAACGGGACAGTATACCCAACAAATGGTATAAATGGAGGACTTCAATTTGTTGCTAATAATTCCTCTTATAATAGTCATAAGAAATTTGTTACAACTTATATGGAGGTGCCAGAAAATTACTCACTGAAATTGGATAAGATATTAATTGTCAAAAATAAGGATGTTGTTTATGATAAAACGAATCCAAATTTTAATAATAAAAGGCAAGTAGGTTATACATATCATAATACTGGATTAAAAGGGGTGCTGGGGTATAGAACATTTTTTAACCCTATTAAAATATCTCAAACAGAATCGTATTTGCCCAATAAGCATTTTATAAATATGGACAATCGTATTTTAGACGGAAATGATATTACCTTAGCTTTAAGGGAAAAAGCAATTAAGACTATTTCTTTTAGGTACGATTATAGTTTAAGTGATGGTTTACCTAATAGTTCATCAGGTCATTTAACTTTAAAATCTGTTCATACTCAAGGGAAGTCAGGTATTGAAAAGATACCTCCATATAAGTTTAATTATACTAAATCTAATGTCGTTTATGATAAAGAAAACCAAGATGTTTGGGGGTATGTTAAAGATAATCCAGATGCTTGGAGTTTAAATAAAATAATAACACCTCTTGGGTCGAGTGTAGATATTGAATATGAATCAGACTCTTTTTATGCCGAAGCAGGATATAGAACAAGAGGTACCTCTAAAAACTTTCGATTTAATTATAGATCTAGTAATTCTATTATTACCGATTGTAATATAGGGTCTAATTATATAGAGTTGTTTTTTGATGTTTCAAAAGTCAAAAACCTAGACCAACTTGTTGCCTTAGGGACACCTGTTAAAATTTATATTTCTAGAACAGCCATTCCCTATTACTTTTGGTATAAGATGAGGTATACGAGAGATCTTAGTTCCTATTATACAATCGAAAGCTTAGATAAGAATCAAAATTCAATTCGTTTTACAACTAATGAATTGACTAATATGGATACTCATAATGAGCTAATGAATTTAACTTTGTGCCCTGTATCTGATTCTATACTTATTCCTACGGGTGAGGAGGATTTTTGCATATCAAATATTCAGTTTACTATAGATAAAGGCTTTTTAACATATGAAGATTCTAATGGGAAAAAGGGAGGTGGAATTAGAGTGAAAAGTATAAATGTTAAAGAAGGGGTAAATTCATATAAAACAACATATAATTATAATAATCCTATATCAAATACCATTTCTGGTATAACATCATATGAACCATTTGAAGCTCAAGACAAAATAGTACCCTACATAGAAGAATTACCTGCACCAAACGTTATGTATGGAAATATAAGTGTTAGTTCAATGATTGATGATAAGGTTGAAGGCACTATTGAGTATACTTTTAATACGCTTACTCCATTTAGTATTACAGATCAAGATGATGAGACTGAACTTTACAGGCTTGGTAATGAATTTCAAGTGGTCAGGAATCAATATTATTCTCCAAATATAAAATCATTAAATACAGTATATAAGCACACTATTCATAATGCATTATCTAGTATTGGCAGTTTAATTTCTACAAAAACATACAATTCTTTTAGGCATTTAGTTAGTAGTACGAATAATAATTATTTAGAATATGATTTTAATGAGCAAAATATAATTTTTGGGACATCTCAAGAGTCTTTTAAAACGTATAAATCTTTACGGGATTATTATTACCATACTGAAAATTTTATTCCTAATGATCCTTTGAGAGCTTCTTATCATAGAGTAACCTACTCGTATCAGCCGTTTGGATCAAGTAAAGTAAATTATCCAAGTGTTCTTAGAAGTACTACTGTGCATAAGGATGGATTTACCTATAATACTGAATTTGATAAACATGATTTTCTAACAGGTCAAGCTTTAGAAACACGAACAGTAGATAGTAAAGGTCGTGAATTTAGAACCGAGCTCACGCCAGCCTATACAGAGTCTGAATACAACCCATCATCAGGGTATGGTATGGGAGCTAAGGTAGATGACCCTTCTAATAAAAACATGCTCACCCAAGAGGCGATGACAAAAACCTATTTAAAAGTAGGAGATCAATGGAAAGAGACAGGTGTAGGTATTACCACATGGAATAACGATTGGACCTATAGAGATTATTCAGGAATTGAAACCAGAGAGACAGATCATGGCAAGAAGATTTGGCGTAAACATAAAACCTATGTGTGGGACGGCGCTATAAATTCACAAGACGGAAGTTTGAGTGAATTTGAAGGGGAGGATGATAATTTTAATTGGGATGTTGGGCAAAATATTGTCCAAGAGAATTCAAAATGGCAAAATATAAGTACAACAACTAGATATGACCATTTTTCAATGCCTTTAGAATCTAAAGATATAAATGGCAATTATGTTGCGACAAAAATGACAGGAGGAAAGGAAGCTACAGAGCGTGTTTTGGCAGTCTGTAATTCTAAATATACAGAAATGTTTTATTCAGGTGCAGAAGAGGGTACAAATAACCCCTTTTTATTTAGTGGAGAGGTTGCAAAAGGGGCTGTAGAGTTAGATGGTATTGGACCAACAAGTAGCAAATCGCATACAGGAAATTTATCTTTAAAATTAGGTGTTCATGGCGGATTTACAGTAAACTTAAAGCGAGGTGAATACAGGCAAGGCAAATATAAACTAACAGTTTGGATACATAAGGATGATGTATCAAAAGCTAGAGTGTCTATCAATGATGTTGCTAACACTTTTAATGGAGAAATAGTAAGAGCAGGCGATTGGGTTATGATGAATCATATTGTAAATCTTAATGAAAATAGAGATTATGAAGTTGAAATAAAGAGTAGTACAGGCGTGTTATATGCCGACGATTTTATGTTTAGACCAATCTATTCAACCATTACAGGCTATGTATACAACCAATGGGACGAGCTGTGGTATATTATAGGTAGTACAGGTTTAGGGTCTAAATTCGAGTACGATGCCGCAGGCCGATTAACCACCACGTATACCGAGGTTGCCGATTTTAATGGCGTAAGTTCTGGAGGCTTTAAGAAAATTACAGAGAACAGTTACCATTATAAGAATTTCGGTGACCTCAATAATGACTAATAATCGAGGTATAAAAACAAAATATTACAGCAAAGTTAAATCATTATACTATGATACAACCATATATTAATTTTCGTTTACGCTACGTTCTACAGTTAGTATGTTTTATGTTGCTAACAATACAAAGCGCGAATGCTCAGTCAGATTATATAGTACTAGAGGATAGTTTTCATACAGGATATGCATTAGTGGGAGAGAACTTAAGTGTAGGCAGTGCTGCGCCTATAGTTATTTCCGAAGGAAATTCAACTTTAGACCTTAAAGAGGGTATCTGGCGATTTACATTACGTTATGGAGATGGAAATGGATTCTTTTATGCAGTAGACCCTTCAAATATAGAGGAGGCTTACTGGGAGTCTTTTTCAGGTTCAGAACTTCGTGGAGTAGGTGATGGTTCATGGGATTCCAATGGATTCATACCAAATGTTCCAGATGTAGAGGTGTTATGGTCAGAAGCAGGCAATACAGGTGAGCTAAGATTTGAAATAAATTTTTACGATGAATATGACAGCAATGCTAATAAATTTATACAATTCAATCTTCAAGTTAATCTTACAGAAGTAACCACCTATGAGTGGTATCCCGATAGTGATGGCGATACCTTTGGCGATCACGATGCAAGTCCAGTTTTAACAACTACAAACGACCCGCCATCAGGAAGCATTGCTTATGTGCAAAATAACTTAGATACATGTCCAGACGATTATTCAGAGGAGAATGATGGCTGTCCAGAACAAACCACACCACCAGTTCAAGATCCTCCCGACCTATTTATAGACGACTATACAGAAGGTTATGTTATAGTCGCACAAAATATAAGCAGAGGAGAACCAGAGGCCACATTGGTTATTTTAGACAGTACAAGAGAGGTCGAGTTAACTCAGGGTATTTGGAGTTTTTCTTACATGCGTGGTGATGGTTTTGGAAACTTTTATAACGTAGATTTTTTGGAGACTGAATTTATAGAGTGGCGATCAGTTATAGATAGTCGCACAGCATCCAATTCTGAATGGGTTGGAGGATTAAGTATATTAGGAGAGATGTTTATAGAAACACGATGGATTCCTTTAGGTCTTTATGAAAATGCTATAGAGTTAGAAGTAAGTTTATATGATTTAGGAATTAGTCAATATTTTCATTTTGATGTACGATTAAATGCAGGCGAAATCTACACATGG
>CAZLTR010000200.1:0-6573 GCA_964562415.1 uncultured Hyunsoonleella sp.
GATAAGCTATGGATGGACCATGATCTAAAATATAACGATTTTGAGCACTAAGACTGCCTAAACAGCAACATACCACTAATACTAAGATGATGCGATCTAGATTCTTTTTAAATTTTAAGTAAGAGATGGTCATGTTAAGAGTTTTGTATAATTGAGAATTAAAAAGCATAATGGTATTATTCTTTATAATGGTATTGGTTGTGACTAATAATATGTCCGTTAGCATCCTTAATATGACTTAAGCGCTGCAATGCATCGTATACATAATAGGTGGTATATCCTCTAGGGTCGGTCTTGCTGGTTACTCCTACTAAAGGGCTATACGTATAGGTGCTAAACATGGCATTGGGCTGGTTTGCCCTTAAAGCCGCATTAAAGGTTTGCCACCTTTGTTGTTGCGATGCATTTGTCGCTATGTCTGTTAAACTAAGCAGTAAATCTTCTAAACTAGAATAACCAGAAGGTAAGGCGTTTTGTATGTGGCTTCCCAAATTACCATTGACAACTTGTATAACAGGATAAGCCTCATTATACCCCCAATAGTATTTTTGAGGCAATCCTTCTTGTTTTTGGGCTGAAATTAAATTTTTAGTATCATCATACACTAAAGAAAGTTGTTGCTCTCTTCTGGTACTTTGATCGCCTTTAGGGTGTATTTGATATATTTTACTTGGTAAAAGAAAATCATTAAACACTGTGCTTTGACCTCCAATAAATTTTAATTCGTCATCGCCAAGAGTTTTTCTAAATTGCTCCACATCTGTTGGTGTGCCAAAAAATTTATCGCGATTGGAATATGTTAAATAACCATTTCTAACCACATCGGTTTGTAAAGCCTCGTCGCCTCGGGCAATGTATGTAGTGGTCTCTATGGGTAATGTATGGGAGTTGTTATATTTGTATTTTGTTATTTTTAACATTTCGAGGGTGTCTTGTTGTGCTGTAGAGTAAGTCTTCTCTTCAGATCTAACCAATACATTTACTTTAGATTTTAATTTATAACTATTAAAAAAAAATTGACTCAAGAGAGTTACTCCTGATTCATCAAGATAATTATCATAAATAGCATCATAACAGCCGCGAGAACGAAATAAGTCTAAGGCAGGTATAAAACCTACATCACCACTTAATGCTTCAAGAGGCCTACCAGCAGGTGATAAACGATTAAAATAACTTACTCCAATAACACTGCCTCTAATTAATGTTTGGTACTCATATTGGGTTTCAGATAATAATATTTCTTCTTGTGTGTATTGCTCTTTTCTAATTAATTTACCTGCATTTGGGGGAAGGTTTAAAGGGATTCTACTATATTCAAAAAGATCGTATTTTTGATTATCTAGTTCAACTGTATCGTAGTAATATACAGATTTACCACTACCAAAATTATTATTCTTAGAAACTGTTACTTTAGCATAACCTACAGAATTCATATTTTCTATACTACCAAGCGTGCCTAATGTGCTTGAAGACATGGCATGTATTGATCTTTCAAGTATATCCGATCTGGATACTCTTTTTCCATCATTAAATTGTTGGTTTTCTACACTTTTTGCCTTGTAAACTGTAGAATATTGTGGTTCTGTGATTAAAACACCTACATCAAGACTATCTATATGCGTATGGGCTAGCCCACTACCATACTGGTAATTTGTTACTTCTACACCTCTATCCGTTTCCAACTCTTGCTGCTCTACTCTTAGCCCTGGCCCGTACTTTTTATACACGTCTTCTTTGTAACCTACAGGTCGTGTTAATATTGCATCAATTTTAAAATCATCCTTGTTCACCCCAGATACATAAGGTTTTGCTGCATAAAACACATACCAGCCCTTTTTCAATTTTAACGGGTGATTCGCACTTGCAATATCTCCTCTACAAATAATACCAGACATATCATTAGGAAGTACATCGTAAGCAATATCTGTTCTTGGGTTTACACCTTCGAAATAGTTGGCTTGCACTTCAGAGATAACTGCATTGTCTGTAATTTCTATTAATAAATCGCTATTGGAGTTTGGGTGTGCTTCATATAAATCATTGAGATAACTTATATTTGTTGGTTGGTCTAACACACTACTAAAAACACCACCAAGGGCATTCTCTTCTGAATCTGGCGCTCCAACAAAATTTTCACAATTTGATATTGGACTTCCATTGTATTGAAATTGGACATCCCAACTTAAGTCTATATCATCCTGAGACAGGTAAAAGGCATATAATTTCACATCATTACTTCCCTGAGATTCAGTTAATGTCGTTTGTTGATATCCTGTAGGAGCTATAACATCTTTATACTCTATAATATGGGGGCCGTATTTAAATGTTGATTTTCCTTTAGTTGGATAAGAGACACTTTCTAATACTCCTTTTAATGCATGCTCAAAACTTGGGTCTCGGTTGGCGCCTAATAAAATATTATAATCTTCGTCGTTAAACCCCTTTGATGGTACCAAATGGTTATTACTTTTTCCATTGTAATAGCCCCAATGATCTTGACTAAAGCTTTCTTTACTTGGTAATTCTCCTGGATAATATGTGAATTCGTAAGGTTGTTTTATTTTAGAAAGCTCGTCCCTTATTATTATAGCATTGAGTTTAAGCCTAGTGTCGTTGTAATTTAATCGGGAGTTTTGAGATACCTCTCCAAAATAATCTTGTTCAAAATCAATCTCTTTAATAACCTTGTTTTCCCAAGTGCTTTTTACCTTTATTTTTGTAAGTCTTTGCGCTAAATCCGTGCTGTAATATTGATCTCGCTCGACATCTACTCTGTCTTCTGTAAGAAAATCTATTTCTCCATTTTTAAAACTTATTTTATCTAATGCATATATCTCGTTTAAACTTCCTGAATAAACATTATTACATCTCCCATAACTTCCAGGCGTATTATCTATAGCTGAATAATCCCCTAGATACCTTTCATAATCAAAAAACATTTTGTTTCGAGAGGTTATGTATACTTTATCTTTATATTTAAAATTTACAACATCCCCTTTTAAGGAAACAATACTATCTAAATGCCATGTAGAGGTTTCGAGAGGTGTATGGTCTATGTCTATAACAAGATTAGAAGACGACCATCTATATTCAGCTTTATATTCTGGTCTTGGATCCGATAATATTGTTGTACTCCCTGTTGCAGTACCTTCTTTAGTCCCAAAATAGTACTTTATACCATTTGTATCTGTAATGATAAATCTAAAACTTCTTCCTCCATTAGGGAGTTCTTCTTTTACCAATTGAATATCTACATTACTCTCGCCATAAAGTATAGGTTTGTAGTTTGATAAATCGAAATTTTCGACCCTTGGCAAAATAAATTTCCCTGATTGGCTTCCAAAATTAAAATAAAAATAATCGGGCTGTAAATCGGCTTGACCTTCATCTGCATTATTTAATAAAACATACATTCTCATCACTTCATTCTCTTTATAGAAACAAGTATTAGGTACGTAGGAATCTAGGTTGTCAAAATCAGGAAATTCATTATTATACAATCTCCCAAAACTTGTGTGTTCGCCTAAATCATCCCTTCCATTAATCACACGGGTGATCGTGCCTCCAACATTCAAATTCCATCCTAAACCAATCCAACTGGCTTCTTGGTCTACTTTAATACCATTTGTATTGTAGGTAGCTGTAATAGGAAATTCGATATCACCTGATTTAACCAAATAAATAGGCACGGTAACATTGGCCGTACCTGTATGATTACTTACAGGGAATATCTCTTGACGTATAAACTCTGCCGCACTAGGCTCGGGCATAACAACTCTTGGAAGCCCATAAGGATCTTCTGTTTGCGAAACAGCTAACTGACAACTAATTGCTGCCATTATTAATACCGCGTAACGTAATTTCATATGTTAATTTTAAGATATAATGGAGCCTCAAAACTAAACATCCAATTTTTATAAAATGCTTATTTAACCTTACAATTGAGTAAGGTTTCGGGGAATAGCAAAAATTTAAGGTAAAATGTATGTTTAAGGCTCAAAACCAAACAAAAAGAAAGAATATGACTCTATAAAAAGAGTACTAAACCTACAAAATGTAAAAACACCACTCTTTTTCTGTTAAAAACACATAGAAAAAACCTTAATTTTTACTAAGGTTTTAATAGTTTTCTTTTACGCATTTGACTTCACGGGACAGTCTCCTTCTGGACCATATACGATCTCTTAACAACTCTTGATTTAATACTTGTTGTTTATTAAATCAATTCTTTACATACTTTATTAGTAGTTTCTTTCTTAATTTATATGTAGGCACTAAATCGAACCTTATGTTAATTTTAAAAACTACCAGAACAATTAAACACTTTATGAAACTGGCCTATATATTAAAAAAAGCCCGTACTACATTAAATACAGGCTTTTTAAACATTATTCTCCTTGTCCTAAAGAAAAGCCTCTTTTACCATCAAACTCGTATAGGTTTTCTGTTTTTATAACATCTATACCTTTATGATGAAGTTTTGATAATAAAGCTATGACTTGCTCAAACTCTACTGGTTTATATTTTGGTGTTTCTAATTCTATTTCAGCATCTATAGCTACAAATCGACACCTCCAATGGTCTGTACAGTAAGTTTCCTTTAATCCCTTAGGGTAAACTTTTACACCTCTATTGGTAATCATCTTTAATTTCAATTTAAAAGCACTAATTTGAGATAACACACCTCCCAACACCTCTGGGTTTTCACCCTTCCAATCCACAAAGACGTCAACCCCTAGCAAAGTCTTCTCTTGAGATTTCCTTTTATAATCAGGGATTTGAATATGTGTCTTTCCTGTTTTTAAAACACTTTGCTTTAATTTCACTGGTGTTTCTCCTAAACGTTCTATAACTGCATCGGCAAAGCCAGACGTACTTACTTTCTTTATACTAGACTTAGGGTTGTATATATCGGCCGTATGGTATCCATCTTCTAAAGTGGTTAACCAAGCGTTTTTAATCGTATGAGCAACTTTGTTTTGCCCAATGTATGTTAACATATCTATCGCTGCGTTTAGAAGCCCTGAAGGATTAGCAATGTTTCGTCCAGAAATATCTGGTGCAGAACCATGAATAGCTTCAAACATAGCGATGTTTTTCCCAATATTTGCAGAACCAGCCATCCCTACAGACCCGCCTATTTCTGCAGCGATATCAGATAAAATATCACCATATAGATTAGACGTTACTATAACATCATAATCTTCTGGTCGTGTTGCCAAATGTGCTGCTCCTATATCTATAATTCGAGATTCGTTAATTAGTTCTGGATATTCCGCTGCAATTTCTATGAACACCTTATGAAACAAACCATCGGTTAATTTCATAATATTATCTTTAATCATACAGGTTACTTTCTTTCTGCCATGAACTTTGGCATACTCAAAAGCATATCTAACAATACGTTCACATCCAGGTCTGGTCATCAGTTTTAAACACTGTACAACATCATGAGTTTGCTGGTGTTCGATTCCTGCATATAAATCCTCTTCGTTTTCACGAATTATAACCACGTCCATATTTGGGAAATTCGTTTTTACATAAGGATGCAATGCTTTAACAGGTCTCACATTTGCAAATAAGCCTAAACTTTTTCGTAATGTTACGTTTAAGCTCTTATATCCTTTACCTTGAGGTGTGGTAACTGGCGCTTTTAAAATGACCTTTGCATCACCAATAGTTTCCCAAGCTGTTGTAGTAATTCCAGAAGTATTACCTTGTAGATATACTTGTTCTCCCAGTGCTATAAATTGAGGCGAAATTGCAGCTCCTGCTGCTTTAAGAATTTTAAGTGTGGCATCCATAATTTCTGGACCAATTCCATCTCCTTGAGCAACCGCTATTTTTACACTTTTACTCGATAGCTGCGCTTTAGATTCCTTAGATATTGTCTTTGTTTTCATATTCCCAGTTTTTCTTTTGAACAAAATTAAAACAAAGAATTAATATATTTTTATTTATATTTTTTATAAAAAACATAAATATAATTTATAATAAAAAACAAATTATACGCTTTAATACAGGAATACATATCACAAAAAAAGACAAGATAATGCAATATAAAAAAGGCCATTAACAAAATTGTTAATGGCCTTTTTTATGGAAAATTGAAGTACTTTATTTATATAGCACTTTCTTTACGGCTTTAATCACATCTTCATGATTAGGCAACCATTCCTCCAACAATACAGGAGAATATGGTGCAGGCGTATCGGCTGTATTTATTTTTATAACTGGCGCATCTAAATAGTCAAACGCCTCACTCTGTACTAAATATGTAATTTCTGTAGAAACATTTCCAAATGGCCAAGCTTCTTCTAAAACTACTAAACGGTTTGTTTTCTTAACAGACTCTAAAATAGCCTTTCTATCCATTGGTCTAACCGTACGTAAATCTATAATTTCACACGAAATGCCTTCCTTCTCTAAGATATCGGCTGCTTTGTAAGCTTCTTTAATTATTTTTCCAAAAGAAACGATAGTCACGTCTTCTCCTTTTCTTTTAATATCGGCAACACCAATGGGTAAAATATATTCACCTTCTGGCACTTCACCTTTATCACCATACATTTG
>CAZLTR010000201.1:0-6425 GCA_964562415.1 uncultured Hyunsoonleella sp.
CTTTCCATTCTAGAGGAAATACAGGAAAGCCTAGCTTATCGCCATCACGCTTGCTTAATTTTCCTTTTCCAGTTGGTTTTAAAATTAGTGGTAAATGTGCAAACTCTGGTGCATCCCAACCTAATGCTGTATACAATTGGTAATGCAATGCTAAAGAAGGCAACCATTCTTCACCTCGAATAACATGCGTAATCTCCATTAAATGATCGTCTACAATGTTCGCAAGGTGATAGGTAGGCATCCCATCACTTTTAAACAATACTTTATCGTCTAAAATATTTGTATCTATTTTAATGTCGCCTCTAATCCTATCTTTTAAATGCAAGGTTTCGTCTTGAGGTGATTTAAAACGAATCACATAAGCATCGCCTGCTTTTAATTTTTCGTTTACAACCGCTTCTGGTAGTGCTAAAGAATTTTCCAATTGCATACGATTGTGCCAATTGTAAATAAAGGTTTTGCCATTGGCTTCGTCCTCCTTTCGTTGCGCATCTAAAGCTTCAGCTGTATCAAACGCATAATACGCATGTCCCGATGCAATAAGAGTTTCTGCATATGTTTTATAGATTGCTTTGCGTTCACTTTGACGGTATGGGCCATAATTTCCATTCTGCATCGGACTTTCATCGGCTGGCATACCACACCAATTTAACGCGTCTATAATGTATTGCTCTGCGCCTTCCACATAACGGTTTTGATCGGTATCTTCTATTCTTAAAATAAATGTACCCTTATGCTTTTTAGCAAATAAATAGTTAAATAATGCAGTACGAACTCCTCCAATATGTAAAGGGCCAGTAGGACTAGGTGCAAAGCGCACACGAACGTTTTTAGTCATTTTAATAATAAATTAATTCTAAAACTAGATTAGTGCCCTAATCTAGCTGTAATAACGCTGCAAAGATACAATTAACACATAATTATAAAGGGTGCAAAAAATAAAATTGTAGTTTAGTAGTTTAATCGGCTTAGTGCCATTGTGTTTACCCCCAAAACATGGATAATTTTAAAAATATACAAGATAAATTAGAAGGTTTCATTAAACGTTACCATACTAATGAATTATTAAAAGGTGCCATCTTATTTTTTACCATTGGCGTATTGTACCTTTTATTCACCTTATTGGTAGAACATTTTTTATGGTTAAATACCACTGCGCGTACCCTGCTATTTTGGTTATTTATTGGGGTAGAGTTGGCGCTGCTTTCTAAATTTATAATACTGCCACTTGCCAAATTATTTAAACTTAAACAAGGTATTGATTATCATGAGGCTGCAAAAATTATTGGTGCCCATTTTCCAGAGGTAGATGATAAACTGCTTAATGTTATTCAATTAAAAAACAATACAGAATCTTCAGAATTACTATTGGCCAGCATCAACCAAAAAGCACTAGCGCTTAAACCCGTTCCCTTTAAATTGGCCATTAACTTTAAACACAATATCACCTACTTAAAATATGCAATAGTTCCTGTTGTTATTGTGCTACTTACTTATTTTACGGGTCATTTTAATTGGTTTAGCGATAGTTATAAACGTGTGGTGGATTATTCTACAGCTTATGAGCCACCTGCGCCATTTCAATTTTTTGTGATCAATAAATCACTACAAGCAATAGAAGGGAAAGACTTTAAACTTATTGTAAATACTACTGGTGATCTTGTTCCAGAAAATGCTCAAATTACATATAACAACGAAACTTACTTTTTACAACAAACAGGAGTTGGCACTTTTGAATATACGTTTTCGCAACCCCGCACTGCCATCGATTTTAATTTTTCGGCCAATGCAGTAATATCTAAACCTTATACTCTAGAGGTTGTAAAAACACCTAACTTATTAGGTTTCGAAATGGCTTTAAATTACCCAAGCCACACCAAAAAGAAATCAGAAATTTTTAAAAGTACAGGAAACGCTGTTGTTCCAGAAGGTACTGTAGTCACATGGCAATTGCAAACCAAAGCAACAGATCAAGTGCATTTGTATGCTAAAGACACTATTCTTTTTACTAAAAAAAATAAAGCACACTTTTCTGCTTCTAAAACCATATACAGTAATTTGGACTATACATTAAGCACAAGTAATACAGCACTAAAAGATTATGAAAACTTATCATTTGCAATAGATGTTGTTAAAGATCAGTTTCCAGAACTTAATGTACAAATGAAAGTGGATAGTTTGGATTTGCAGAGCTTATATTTTTACGGACAAGTAAGTGATGATTATGGTTTAAGCAAATTACAGTTGGTGTATTATCCTGTAGAAGACGAATCTGCAGCTAAGGTAAAGACGATTCCTGTAGGCACCTCTAATGTACTAGATTTCATTGCTGCATTTCCTGACAATTTAGACATTACGGCAGGCAAACCTTATCAATTGTACTTTCAAGTATTTGATAATGACATTATTAATAAATACAAAAGTAAAAAAAGTCCTATATTTAGTTACCGTAAACGCACCCTAGATGAAGAAAAAGACAAGCAATTAAATGCGCAAAGTCAAAGTATTAAAGATTTAAGTAAATCTCTAAATAAGTTTAAAGAACAAGAGCAACGCTTAGAACAACTTTCTAAAACAAGTAAGGAAAAGAAAACGCTTAATTTTAATGATAAGAAAAAATTAGCTTCTTTCTTTAAACGACAGGAGCAACAAGATGCTCTTATGAAAAGCTTTAATAAAAAGTTTAAAGAGAACCTTCAACAATTTGAAAAGGAAAATCCTGCTAAAAAAGATCCTTTTAAAGAAAATCTAAAAAAACGACTAGAGGATAATGAAAAAAAGCTCAAAAAAGACGAAAAAGTTTTAGAAGAGTTAAAAAAAATTCAAGAAAAAATAAATAATGAAAAACTAGTCAAAAAGTTAGATGATATTTCCAAGCAAAACAAAAACAAGAAACGAAGTTTAGAGCAATTATTAGAACTAACAAAACGTTTTTATGTAGAAAAGAAGCTGGAGAAATTAGCAGACGATTTACAACAACTTTCCAAAAAGCAGGAGGATTTATCTAAAGAGAAACCTAATGAAAATACTAAAGAGAAACAGGACGCTTTAAACGCTGCTTTTAAAAAATTCCAAAAAGAAATAGAGGCACTTAAAAAAGAAAGTAAAGCGTTAAAAAAACCTGTAGACATTCCTCAAGACAAACTCGATGAAAAAGAAGTAAACGATGCACAACAAAAAGCATCGGAGGCTTTAGAGCAAAAAGAAAAAGAAGAACAGGATGCTAAAAAGGATGAAACTTCACCACAGCAGAAAGAAAGTTTAAAAAAAGCTCAAAAAAACCAAAAGAATGCCGCTCAAAAAATGAAGCAAATGAGCAACAGTATGCAAAATATGATGCAATCTATGAGTGGTGAAAAAATGCAAGAGGATACAGAAATGTTACGTCAGGTTTTAGATAATCTGGTTTTATTTTCTTTTGATGAAGAAGCCCTCATGAAACAATTTAAATCTATTGATGCCAACCATAGTTCTTATGCCGATTATTTAAAACGCCAAAGTTATTTAAGAGAACATTTCGAACATATTGATGATAGTTTATTTGCATTGTCTTTAAGACAACCTAAACTGTCTGAAGATGTGAATGAAGAAATTGCAGATGTTTATTTTAATATTGATAAGTCTTTAGAACAGTTGGCAGAAAACCAATTGTACCAAGGTGTATCAAGTCAGCAATTTGCTGTAACAGCTGCTAATAATTTAGCCGATATGCTAAGTGATATTTTAGACAATATGCAAGAAAGCATGAGCATGTCTATGAGTAAGGGAGGGCAAGGCGAAATGCAATTGCCAGACATTATCATGAACCAAGAGCAACTTAATAAAATGATGCAACAAGGTTTAGAAAAAGGCAAGCAAGGGCAACCTAAAAACGAACAAGGCGAACAAGAGGGTGAAGGCCAAAAGCAAGGGCAAGAAGGCAAGAATGGGAAAAAAGGCGATTCTAAGAAACAAGGGCAAGAAGGAGAGAAGGGGCAACAAAAAGGAAAAGATGGCCAGCAAGGAGAAGGTGAAGGAAAGAAGGGCAAAAACGGCTCTAAGACTAGAGCTAATGGTGATGGTGACACCCAAGGCGAGAACGAGGCCTTACTCTATGAAATTTACAAGCAACAACAACAGTTACGACAAGCTTTAAATGAACGCTTAAAAAAGGAAGGCAAATCAGGTTTAGGAGGACAACTTTCTCGAGATATGGAAGACGTAGAACTAGATTTATTAAACAAAGGTTTTACTAGACAAACCTTAGAAAAAATGATGCGTCTAAAACACCAATTATTAAAATTAGAAAACGCTACATTTCAACAAGGAGAAGACACTAAAAGAAAATCTGAAACAAATAAAAAAGAATTTAACACGACTACCAACAGTCAAATTCCAAAAGCGAGACAATATTTTCAAACTACAGAAATATTAAACAGACAAGCTTTACCTTTGCGGCAAGTTTATAAGAAAAAAGTGCAGCAATATTTTAAGCAATCCAATGATTAGTTTTAACTACGAAACCAACTTTAATTTAGAATCTGAAACCAAAATATCAGACTGGATTAAAACAACAATAACCACAGAAGGTTATAAGTTAGAGGAGATCAATTACATTTTTTGTGATGATGATTACCTTCATAAACTTAATGTCGAGTTTTTAAATCACGATACATTAACAGATATTATTAGTTTTGATTACACCATGGGAAAGTTAATTCAAGGCGATATTTACATCTCTATAGAACGTGTAAAAGATAATGCGAAAGACTTTAATGTGTCTTTAAAAGAAGAACTGCATCGTGTTATCATACATGGTGTTTTGCACTATTGTGGTTACAAGGATAAAACCGATGCTGATGCGAGACTAATGCGAGAAAAAGAAAATCACTATATCGCACAACTGGCATAGCTAAAAGATTAAGGCGTATATTTGCAAATCTAAAATTTTAGATTGTTCCACGTGGAACATCATTAAAAACAGAAATTATGTTTAACGCTATTTATGACGTTATAGTTGTAGGAGCTGGTCATGCTGGCAGCGAGGCAGCAGCAGCAGCAGCCAATATGGGAAGCAAAACTTTGCTCATTACTATGAATTTACAAAACATTGCACAGATGTCTTGTAACCCTGCTATGGGCGGTATTGCCAAGGGACAAATCGTAAGAGAGATTGATGCTTTAGGTGGCTATAGCGGTATTGTATCTGACACCTCAGCCATACAATTCAAAATGCTAAACAAATCCAAAGGCCCAGCCATGTGGAGTCCTCGTGTACAAAGTGACCGTATGCGTTTTGCAGAAGATTGGCGCATGCTGTTAGAACAAACTCCTAACTTAGATTTTTACCAAGATATGGTTTCTGGTCTTCTTATTGAACAAGGACATATAACCGGTGTTAAAACCTCTTTAGGAATAGAGATAAAAGCAAAATCTGTAGTCTTAACTAATGGTACCTTTTTAAATGGACTCATACATATTGGTGATAAAAATTTTGGTGGCGGTAGAGCAGGGGAACGTGCTGCAACAGGCATTACAGAAGAGCTAGTCGCTTTAGGTTTTGAATCGGGTAGAATGAAAACAGGAACACCGCCTAGAGTTGATGGCCGCTCTTTAGATTATTCTAAAATGACAGAACAACCTGGTGATGCTAGTCCTGAGAAATTCTCTTATTTAGACATCACAAAACCTTTAGAAAAACAACGTTCATGCTACATGTCGTACACCAGTAAAGAGGTGCATGATTTGTTACGCGAAGGCTTTGACAGATCTCCTATGTTTAATGGTAGAATTAAAAGTTTAGGACCTAGATACTGTCCTTCTATAGAAGACAAAATAAACCGCTTTGCCGATAAGGACAAGCACCAGTTATTTATAGAACCAGAAGGTTGGCACACCTGTGAAGTATATGTAAATGGTTTCTCTACCTCCTTACCAGAGGATGTCCAATTTAAAGCGTTGCGTTCGGTTGTTGGCTTTGAAAATGTAAAATTCTTTAGACCTGGTTACGCTATCGAATACGATTATTTTCCACCTACACAACTTAAACACACCTTAGAGACTAAGCTTGTAGAAGGTCTATACTTTGCCGGACAAATTAATGGTACCACTGGTTATGAGGAAGCCGCATCACAGGGTTTAATGGCTGGTATAAATGCCAGTTTAAAAGTTCAAGAAAGAGAGGCTTTCACCTTAAAAAGAGATGAGGCTTACATTGGTGTTTTAATAGATGACTTAATCACAAAAGGAACAGAAGAGCCTTATCGCATGTTTACATCGCGAGCAGAATACAGGACATTATTACGCCAAGATAATGCAGATTTAAGACTCACCCCAAAAGGATATAAACTTGGTTTAGCATCTGAAAAACGTTTAAAACGTATGGAAGACAAACACAATGCTGCTGAAAAATTTGTAAGCTTTTTTGAAAACACTAGTGTTAAACC
>CAZLTR010000202.1:0-6415 GCA_964562415.1 uncultured Hyunsoonleella sp.
GAATTGCTTTCAGTTCTTTATATTAGAGGATCATTCACAGTCGTTAGGGTAGACTTATCTTTTTTGGTTGTGTTGTGAATTGCTTTCAGTTCTTTATATTAGAGGATCATTCACAGTATACCAGCTATATTTATCTGGTATACTGTTTTTTACATCCTATATTAGAAATAAAAAAAGAGTCCATCCCAAAAGTCATCAAATAGACTTTAGATAAAATTTAGCTTTCTAGAAAAGTTCTAATTGTTGACTAGGCGCTTCTGGTTCTATATTTTTTTGACCTAGAAAAAGCTCCATCATCCCAAATTGTTTATCTGTAATCTGCATAATACAAATTTTTCCCCTCTTAGGAAGGTTACTTTTGGTGCGTTTAATATGCACGCTAGCGTTTTCCTTACTTGCACAAAACCTGATATAGATACTAAACTGGAACATCGCAAACCCATCATCTAACAAGTGTTTTCGAAAACGTGATGCCACTTTCTTATCCGCACGGGTTTCTGTCGGTAAATCAAAAAATACAAGTACCCACATAGAGCGGTATTGGTTTAGGCGTGAAAAATTAGTAGCAGCTAGCATTAAATTGCTTAAGACATAAGATATTGAGGATATAAAACCCTTCTGTTTATACCTTGAAAACAATCATACAAACTGCTTGTCGTGCGACTTACAGCATTCATTAAAGGCGACCATTTACCATCTATATAAACATTTAACGCAGGTATTTTTAAAAGTTCTGTTTTTAATTTCGTAGAAAGCTCACGCAGATCCCATCCTGTTTCTACAAGATCGTAAACAATAGCATCTACATAAATACGATAAGGTTCCATAATATCATCTGCTAGACAAAAGGCATTGTATTTATTTCTATGAAAAATTCCAACCGATGGCAACATGCCACTACTAACTAAGGCACGCGCTACAATTGCTCTTAAAATCGCGTACCCATAATTAAGCAAATTATTTGGTGCAACCCCTTTTTGGTTGCGACTAAACCCTTCTACCCTATTAAAGAGGTTTTGAAAATAGTACGCAGCAGCAATGGCTTCTAAATTTCCCGTATCACCACTCTTCACAGCATTACTCCAGTTGCGCAACTTAAGCCCCTTATAACCTCTTGCTTCGAGATGAATGGCTTGATTGTAAATTTTAGCAACTATGGTTTGTTGCCAAAGGTTCTTTTTAAGTGGTAGACTAGCATTAAGCTGGTGTCGTATTCGTTCGGTTTGCTCTGTATGGCCAACTAGCGGTTGTAACAGTGCGCAAGGTAAATGCTGTTTGTCGCAGGTAATTACAGCTGTTTTATTTTGAACAAGTTTCATGAGCAGTCCATTGGTAATGGTAATTTGAGGATGTTCCAGCACTACATAGCCCACATCTTCTACAGGAATCGTCTTTTCCTGTTTATCCGTATTAGGGTAATGCACCACAAGTTGATCGTGTCTTGTACTAAGGTATGCAGGGTTTCCAAAAAAGAGCGTGCGTTTAATCATTTTTTTTTACTATTCTCCTACATGAACAATTGCTCCTAGATGATTTAATCTTACTTTAACTATGCCTTCAAGATATTTTTCACTCTGATAGAATCGATAATTTAAATCTGCCAACATTTTCTTAGTCTTTAAATCGTCTGCACTTACTGCTGAAGTATCTAAGTGATGATTAAACACATAATTTTTGGTAGATATCTTTTGAACTCTAAACAAATGTTTACTTATCGTTTTCATGTTTTCTGGGGCATACAGATCTATTTCGCTAGGAATAAAATCGTCTTTAGGAAACAGGAACATTTCATTTTGTTTTAGTGTAACTATAAACTCCCAGCCTTTTTCGTGATGTTTCTTTATAATAGGCGCTCCTAAGTTTCTTCGAATAACAGCCTCATAAAATGAAACGACCTCTTCTTGTAGCGCTCCCTTTTCATCTCTATAAATGGCAACATGATGATTGTTTCCTGTACTCACAAAATCTTTTGGAATGCGTTTCCCGTCATCGCTTTTTATAGCTCGACCATACAAATCTTTAGCAATATGCAATGGCGCTGCATTACTAACACCTGTAATGGTAACACGTTTTATGGCTATCCCCTTGTCTTTATGAAGCCAAATAGGATTGCCGTCTAGGTTTGTAAAAGCAAGTTTGGGTTTGCCTCCAAATTCCTTAAGGCGGTTTTGCAAAATGGTTTTAACACCTTGATCTACAACCTTATCGACGACCAACTCGGGGTTAATTTCTTTTCTAATGGTATATCGAGACTTTAAAACCTGTGTTTTAACCACCAATGGTACATTTCCTGCTTTACTTTCTGTGAAAATTGGCGTTTTAGTTAATGCGTTTTTACCTGTAAACGCTTTTTTAGGGTCATTCCCATTTTCGCGTAAGCGCTCTAATAATAAGCTCTTAAAATGGGGGTTTGTAACCGTCTGTATTTTTTGCAAATTAAAAGCGCCATTAATTTTTTCCTCTTTAACAACATAATAACTAGACCTGCCATAAACCGTTTCCTTATGCAATTGCCCTCTTGGGGTTAAAACACTTTGAATTTTGTATTTATTTTCGCCCTTTATTTTAATTTTATTCATATTGTAGGTAACGACTTTGTGCTTTGCCTTATGAGATACCAAAATCTCGGCAAGGTGCTTTTTGGCGTCTTCGCGAATCGTTTTATAGGGCTTCTTAAACTTTCGCCCGCCTTCTTTGTCCTTATAGGTGTATTTCTCCTTAATGTTTTGGATAATAATGCCTTGTTCACTGTCTGCACTCATAGTATTAAGATACTGAACAAATACTGATTTTGTAAATGCTACCGCAATAGCATCCATAGCGTGGTGGCGGTGGTCGTTACGCTTTGTCCAATCCTTAATGCGAGGCAAGGCTTTGCCTTGTTTATTATACTCATAATAGGTAAGTCCAAGGGTATCGTATTTAGGCCAGTTAAGTTCTTTTAAAACGTTAATCAACTCCCAATCACTCCTCAATTTTGCTGTAATTTTACCCGAAGTAGCTACTATTTTATGTTTGGTTAAATTTTGAAGTATTTCTTGAGCTTTTTTTGCAATATAGGCTGTAGTTCCTAGGTCGCGGTTAAGAAAATCTTTAGGGATTTCCGTTTTCTTCATTAATAGCTTTTTTAATTTACCATACTTTATACCCTTGTCCTTAAAAACGTGTTGCACCCTACTATTAAAATCTTCGAGATAGCCTTTGCGCTCGCAATAATCGTAAGCTGTTGCGTCGCCCTTCTCTAAGTTAACCTCTCGCAGCGCGATGGTTTTATTTGAAAAAGAATCGTCGAACATAACCGATTGTGGAATGATATGATCTACATCAAATTTATTTGAGAAAAACAGATCCTTTAACTCTACATACGTACCAGAATACAGGGTTTTATACCCTACACTAGCAAGTTCTTGATACAACTTATATTTAATTATATCTTTGCGGCTTACGTATTTAAGCCCTATTTCACGCTTTAAATAGCTGCGTATCGCTTCATGAGCTTTGGTTGCAGCGGCTATCTGTTTTGTCATTTCATTACGCTGCTTTGCCGTTTTTTTTAGTTCTCTAGCAAGTTCTATACGTATTTCGCAAGGCCTTCCCATGTCTGGATGAGCAATAATTGCATTAACCACATGTATCATTTGATTAAGAATCTTCTCTACAACAGGGTTTCTTAATGCATTCTTTTTAAACAGCTCTAGTGTATCTAAAAGAGGCCTCTTATCATTTTCACTAGCAGTTAATGCATTGGAATGGTTATACCCTGCAAGTGCACAAGCCGCATCATACTGTTTTCCTTCTTCGAGATAGGGGTAAATTTTACGCAACGCACGCACACTTAAACGCCCATAATCGTCTTGAAACGTAACGTTTGCCAATAGTTGCGCATGCGCTTTTTTAAAACCAAATTTATCTTGAAGTTTCGCAATTAAACTTTCTACACCCGTAGGGGAATTATCATCTTCATAAGCATATAAAAGGTGCCATAACTCATACGCGGGTTGTCTAGAAAATTCATTTCCTGTTAGACTAAAGTCTAATTGAAAAATACGTGTGTCGATTTTATTTTCGCGAAAACAAGTTTCTAAAGCCTCTCTAATTTCGGTTCCGTTTTTACCTTTAGAGATAGAAGGGTATCCTTCTATTTCTGCTATATCTTCAAACACTTTATATAGTGCAGCAAATGTTCTATTCCCTTCAATTTTTTTAAAGTTAAGACTCCAATCTTTTGCATTAATCTTAGAAACTGATTCCAAAAATTTTAAAACCTCTTTGTCTGAAAGGCTATGTCTTATGTTAAGCTCTTCAAATAACAAGGTTTTAAGTTCCAAATCAAGCGTTCTTTCCGCTTTAGTCTCATTATTTTTAATGTGAATAGCATTAATATTTTGCCAAACTTTAGCTTGTTGAAAAACAAGTGAGGATTTTGGAGATACTTTTGGTCCTATTAGCTTTGCTTTTTTTTTGCCATCAATGCGAATCGTTTGCATCTTACCCTCTAATTCGCAAATATTGATCAATCCTTTTTGGGATTTTAACCTACGTTGATAAAAAATAGAGATATCTCTTAATTTTTTTCGCACCTCATTAGTCAACTCTGGATAATATTTGGACTGCTCTTTCCAAATGGCATCAAACTCATCCATATAATCTTGACGGTAAAACACTTGATTCTTTAAAGAAGCTAAAGGGTTTTTCTCAAGCTGTGTATATAAATATTGTCCAACAGTAAGTCCATTAAAATATAACGCTTTGCTTCGATCACTTATAGCACCCAGATAGCCGCTAGATTGGTTAATTTGGTTATTAAGTTCTGTAAGAATACATGCAACTTCTGTAACATCAAGTTGCGTTTCAACAGCCTTACTTCGCCACTGATACGCTAGTAATTTCTTGGCTTTCCCTTTAAGTTCAGCCCTTTGAATCCCTATTGTTTTCTCAAAATACTGCGCAGACGCTCTTTGCCCCAATCCATTTAAAGCAGTCTTATGCTCTGTAGTTAAGCACTCAGGGTAAAATTGCTTTTGAAAGGCCCAGATTCTATCAAATTCTTGTTGTAAATCTGATTTATAATATACAGGAAGTAGACGTTTGCCCTCTTTTAGTAATGTATAAGACAACTGTCCTGGCGTGCATTTTTCACGATGTAAACGTTTGGCAATTTCCATACCATCTATAAGCGCTCCGTCCTCTATATTTTTAGCTTTTCGACTACTTTTATAGCCTCTTTTTTTATTAATCATTAAGAGGACTTTTGCAAAATCTTTTTTCGATATCTTTTTATGGGGAGCTATAGATCGTGTTTTGTAGGTACTATGAGTTGTGTCCTTCCCCGCTTCTACCAAAGCGTCCTCTTTAGAAATAAAACCAATTTTAATAAGTTCCTCAATAACTGCCGCTCTTCTTTGTTTGTAGCGCTGCAAATTTCGTCTTGCTCCTCGTGCTTTTGTACGCAGTGCTGTGCTTGTTTCTATACCAACTTTATTGAAATTTAATTTTTCATCTGTTGTTAATGGTACAACCCGTACTCCTGTTTTAACAATAGAAGAACTCTCCTTGTCATTTTCTGCTTCGTTAACAAAAGCCCAACCTATTGACGTTATTCCTAAATCTAAACCCAGGATTTTTCTCATAATTTATCTTTTAAGTAACGCATCTAAAACTACAACAAAATATTTGTTTATGATTACGGTATACCGGAAAGCTTCTTACAAAAAAGATACTTATATTTACAACCTGAAAGCAATTCACAATAAGGATTATTCCGTTGTGAGAACACTCAAGGCGGTTTTACTTATGTAAAATCGCCTTTTTAGTTTTAGCTACAACTACTTTTTGGATATACGCGTTCTAAAACTTTTAACACGACTATATATTAATTGACTTCAATTAAAAACAGCACCAAAATGAGCACTTCAATTTTAGAATCTAAATTGAAAAGACATAAAATTTCTTATTCCAATGAGAACGGAAAACAATTATTGGAAAACCTAAAACCGATTTTACATCTTTAATTGGGCTTGTTTATCTTCTAATTAGTGCTAGAGCTGGAATTTGTTTACTAATGTTTCTAAACACTATTGATTTTATTGGGGTAAATCGTATAAGAGTTATAACTAGAATAACTTTGTCGTTTGGTACTGTTTTTTTTAACCTCTCAAGAGTAAGGACTAAAAAACAATCAAACAATAATCTAAAAACACTTGAGTCTAAAGTCACTATAATAAAGACCGAATTTGGTGAATATAGTTCTAACTCAAAAACATAAAAGAGTTTGAGTATTCTACCGAACACATTGAAGAAGATGCTTATAACGAAAATCTTTACCTAGTTGATAAAGATGAAAGAAAACATCAAATACTAGGATTTGACGATGATAACGAAAAGTATGTCCTGAACGATTTGAAATGGTTTTCTG
>CAZLTR010000203.1:0-6255 GCA_964562415.1 uncultured Hyunsoonleella sp.
ATTTGTTCAAAGTTTTGCATTATTATTGTTTCATTTCAAAAAAATCGTTCTCTAGTAGTTTTGATATGTTCGTAAAGGGAGATGGTTTACACAAGTTAAAGATTAAGGTTTACACTAAATTAATTTCTAATCTTGTTGATTGTTGTTTACTTCTAAGATGTTTTTCATCAAAGAAACCTAAAAATACATTTCTAAAAAAGACTTTCCAAATCCCATTACCAATATCTTCAATAGCGACATATTTTCCTTTTAAAGCTGCCGATACATATACTCAGTAATAGGACTTCCATCTTACAGCTCCACTCTTAGTTACTTTTAGGACTTTGTACTTAGAGTCATAGTCAAAATTTGTTATTTTTTCAGGAAAAGGTCTATTAGAAAAATCATGAATTTTAGCTGGTGTTTTCATGTCTAATGCTTTTTTATAAAATGTAAATAATTTATAGAGACATACGTGTAAACTTATATGTTTAACTAGGGCTATAACCTGATAACGCTTGTATGTAGAATAGCAGTCAATTGTAAAATGAATAAAAAGTTTAAATCACTACCTTGCTTAAAACATGTTAGTTACAACAAAAATAAAAATTAAGATAAAACAGAAAATCGCTTCAAACATCTCGTTTAAAGTAATTTGAAGAACTATTTGTCTCGAATAGGCGGGATTCGTAAGGGAATTTTAAGCCTCTAAGATCAAATTTAAGTGTTGTAAAATATAGGTTTTGAATTTATGCCTCAAAATAAAAGGAGACTTAAAACGCTTTATTTGTTGTTACTTTTTTATGAATTATGGGGTTGCGCAACGGTTATCAATGTTGTGGTGTCGTTTTTTATGCAGAAATTGGTCTTACATTTATCTGTCCGCCAACTGCTTTTAATACTTTCATTATCGTTTCGAACTGTGGTTTTGCTCCGTCAGATAGTGCTTTGTAAAGGCTTGGTCGGCTCATTCCTGTTTTTTCCGCAATTTTAGTCATTCCAATTGCCTTTGCAATATGTCCAATTGCTACAATCAAATCTGAACTGTCTCCGCTTTCTAGGACTGTATTTAAATATTCAGCAATCATTTCTTCATTTTCCAAATAATCCGCTATATCAAATTTTGTAGTTGCCATATTATTCATTTTTTATTCTATTCCAGATTTCTTTCGCTTTTTTGATGTCACTTTGTTGCGTTGATTTTTCTCCACCAATCAAAAGAACTACAATTTTATTTCCTTTTTCTTTGAAATAAACTCTGTAGCCTTTTGCATAGTTAATCCGCATTTCTCTAATTCCATCTCCAACAGGTTTACAGTCTCCAAAATGTTCATCTGTTTCGAGTTTTTGTATTCGGAAAAGAATTTTAGCTTTTGCTCTGATATCTTTTAGTTTTCTAATCCATTTATCGAATTCAGATGTTTTTTCGGTAAAAATCATTCAAAGTGTATCCATTTAGATACAAATATAGTGATTTTATAATCATTAAAGCAAAATATGTTTTGTTCTGTGTCTTTTCCATGTGAATTTGTAGTTTATTCTAAAATTCAAAACCCTTAATCGGTGAAGAAATATCAACTAAAGTTCCATTTAGGTCCTTTAGTATGTAAATAACTAAATCTGAATTTACACGCGACAAAAGATATATCTTTTAATACACAGCATACATTTAGATTAAGAACGCTGTAAAAGTGTAATTTAAGGTCAGTTGGCATCGAAGTTACAAATTTCGGTGAGCAGGTTGTGCAACGGTTACCAGTGTTATTAGCAAACGTTTTTATTCTTTTATAAATTGTAAATTATTACCGTTTTCAAATTTCAAGAAATATAATCCATTCGTGAAATCTCTAATGTCGATTTGTTTATTATTAGGAATAATTCCGTTTTTAATTTCAGCACCTAAAACATTATAAATTCTATAACCCTCGTTTTTAGTTAACCTAGAAATTTTTATAAAATCACTTGAAGGGTTTGGAAATATTTTAATTGAGTTTTCTGTAAAAAAATCATTGGTTGAAAGTGTATTTGTATTCGATTTACTTGCTTGTAAAATTTGTTTAGATGAGTTATTTTGTATGTAGACAGCAAAAATCACTTGTGATTTATCTCTTAAATAAGATGGTAAATTTGTAATTGTAAAGTTAAAATTTGTTGTAGACATTCCAGGTATTTCTCCTAAAGAAGCCCCAGATGTTGCATCTGAATCCCCAGTAGATGCATTGTACATTTGACGCATTACGTCTTCAAACAAAGTCTCATTAGTAGCACCAGGTGGAGATGTAAAAGTTATCTGCCTCTCAAGCATTGTTACGTAAATCTTATCAGCACTTGAAATCGCTGTGTCAGTAACGTTATCTACATCTATGTTAACAGTTACTTCATTTTCATTTGCCCAAGATTGAGTTACTGTGATGTTATATGGAGTCATAATATTAGAAGCAGTAGTGAGCGAAGAATTTGTAATTATTGTGTTAGGTGTTCCCGTAGCTGCTCCATTCAAAGATGTGTTTGGTATGCCAGAAACGGAGTAATAAAGTCTTCTTGCTTCGGGACCAGACGGGAATTCGGCATTCATTGGGTCTACACCTGGCCAAGAATTTTGGTGTGTAACACGAACATAATTTGCTTCTCCAAAATTATCAAGAGTTGCTTTTAGAGTAGGGTTTTGAGATGAGCAAGGAGGGCAAGAAGCTTGTGTAAAATGCTCAATCATTGGTGTTTGTTTTACTTGACTATATACTGAAGTAATAACTGTAAAAGTTAAAATTGAAAGTAGTGTAATTTTTTTCATAATTGTTATTGTTTAGTTGTAATGTTTGCTAACGTTCCAGCATCGAGTAGGCAAAGGGATTTTAACTCTAAGCTTCTCACAGAACCGTGCTTGAAAGTCTCCCCCTCGTACGGCTCTTGTTGTACAAAGCTAAGCGATAATATTTATTTGCGCAAAGTTCCAATGGTAAAACAAAGTAGGATATTGTTTCCTTTCCTTATACTAGTTTTATAACGCTTATACCTTTTCCTTGCCCACCACACTAATCGTCTGCTCGCTCATCGAAGTTTGCAACTTCGATGTATAAAGAAATATAATAGCTAAATCTGGATTTTAAAGTTTTTATCTTAGTGGTTTATACGCTACAAAAGAGACAACGTTTTAAACGTCTTTTACTACATAGTATTATGCATTTAGATTAGGAACTCTGCAAAAGTAAAGCGTAATTTGGGAGTAGTTGTTTGCAAACTTATAATCAAGTCAAATCCCTAAAATCTTTTTAATCTTGCCTCCTATAGAACTGGTGTTATCGCCTGGTTTTTCATCCTCTTCAAAAAGAATACCTTTAACATTAAGGTGGTGGCCTACCTGTTCTTTGCCGTAATCTTGTTCAAAACCTACCACTTGCTTACGATATTTACAAAGCTGACAGTTCATATAGGCTGTACCTGTTTTGGCTTCTTCTAAACGCTCATCGAAGGCTTTCATTAACAATTCGTCTGTACCAAAAGGCGCAGTATAAACATAATTATTATTGGATGTAGCATCCATAGCGGTAACGTGGCCATAAATGCGTTCTAAAAGCACTCCTGTAAAGAAGAAAAACGGAATGACTATGGTGCGTTTAAAACCGAGCTTTTCTACCAGACGTAACGATTCATCTACCTTAGGATAGGCTGTACCGCTATAGGCTGTTGTGGCAAAGCCAAAGCCCATGCCTTCCCAAAGCATACTGGTAAGCTTACACACATCACTATTAGCATCAGGATCTGTTGTACCACGACCAACAACAACTAAACAGGTGTCTTTCCGTTCTAAAGGCGTTAAGTTGGCTTCTGCTTCTTCAATGCGTTTTGCTGCAAGGTCTAACAAAAACGAATTCACGCCAATATGTTTTCCCATAGTAATGCTTAGATCTTCATGGTACCCTTGTATGGTGTTTAACTCGTAAGGGATATCGTTTTTAGCATGCGACCCCGCAAATAAAATGACAGGAAGGGCATAAATTTTACGCACACCATTAAGATACATACGCTCTACTGCGGCTTCATATGTGGGATGGTTAAATTCTAAAAAACCATAATCTACCTCATAATGGGCACTGTAACGTTCTTGTAAAATGGTTACTAAGCGTTTAAACGAGGTGATCGCTGCTTTTCGTCTGCTGCCATGGCCACAAAGTAATATGCCTTCTTTCATTTGTTTGTTTTTATTGTTTTAAAGTTGGATGCCTTACTTAATATGCGATTAGGGCGTTCGTACCAGTTGTAATGGGTCGGGGTGGATATAGGTGTAATCCAATAGGGTTTTACTTTTGGTATTGGCTATAATTTTATAAGAGATACGATTTTGTGCTTTAAAAACAGGAGGTGTGAGTCCTATTTGGCGTGCTGCTTCTGTATAGAACACTTTTCGCAAAGGGTGTTGGTCTGCACAGCCATTGATAATTTCGCCCCATGCATTTTTCTCTATAATGGCATTGATAAGCCCTATACAATCGTCTTGATGAATTACATTAATAGGGGCATCGCCATTAAGCACGTCTTTTTTATGTGCAAGAAACCGTCCTGGCAAACGGTCGTAACCAATAAGCCCCGATAGTCTTAGTATGGTGAGGCGTGCTCCTAAAGCGTCTTGTAACACCTGCTCTACAGCGGCTACAGCTTTACCTGAGGCTTTTTCTGGTGCTATGTTTAAAGTTTCACTAACGGTACTATTTGTGTTTTGATATACCGATGTTGAACTTACAAAGATCACCTTTTGTGTTTTAGATATGTGGGGTAAAATATGCTGTATTTGCTGTGGGTAGATGTCTATGATATCAGGAATCCGCTTAGGCGGAAAATTAATAATAATCATATCGCTATTGGCTAGAAAATCCTTGTAAACTTCGGTGGTTGCTCTGCCTAAAGTAAATAGAAAAGGGGTTATCCCTTCTGCTTTTAGGGTAGCCACTTTCGTTTTTGTAGTGGTAGAGCCTTTTACTGCAAAGCCCTTCGAAAGGAAATCTAAAGCTAAGGGGAAACCCAGCCAGCCACAACCTAATATGCTAATACGATCAAACTTCATCGGTTCCAATTCTAATAGCGTTAGGCGCCATGGCTAAATAAATCTGTAATAAATGTTCCCAAGTTGCGGTATCGTCTTCTTTTATCCAAATGATCATCAACTGCTTACCTTTTTTATTCTTAAGGCGTAACGCTTTGGTAAAGATAGCGCTTTTTTTCAGCCAGATCACCTCAGCGACACTTACTTTACGCTGGATAATGTCTTCTGAAACAGTTTTAGGTAATGCAGCAATAGCAAGCTTTACACTTAGAGTTTCACCTTGAACGCTCACATCGAAATCCTGAGAATAATCCACCTGATGTGCTGTGTTAATTTCTATAAAATTACCGTCGTATTGTACCGTTACAGGTCTAGGGGTTTCAAATAAAAATTGAAACAAAGGATAGAGCTGTTGATCGGATGCAAAGGCTCTTGCTAGGAGTACGTCACCATGATCTGGATCTGTTTTCGATTTGAATACTGGCGGTGCTAGTGTTTTTTCATTTTCGGTGGCTAAAGTGTTCCATCCTTCTTTATACAATAGTAAATCTTCTACTGGTGTGTTGTCTTTTGTATGTGATTTTACAATGGCAATGGCTTTTTCTGGAGTTACATTTTTGTACCAAAAATTACCAGGTTGTACAATCCAAGTGGGAGCATCTTCACAGCGACCGTTGCATCTGGTTTTAATGGTGTGCGTTTCATCCCAAAGTCCTTGGTTTCGTATGCATGCTCTAGCTTCTCGAATAGCGATTTCGCTTTTGGCTTTTTGGCAAGAGCCGCCGTCGCAAAACTGAAACGTTGTGGTGACCTTTGGTATATTTTTTCCCATAACAACTTAGTATATGTAATCGGGAAGACATCTAGAAAGAAAAAATAGTGCTGAGGTATTAGCTGTATAGCTATAGTACTGTTAACAGAGGTATGGGACTGTTAATTGCTCTATTTTTTATAACCAACCCTTTACCCGAGAGTTAATAATACTTAATTATGAGGCAGGTCTCCTGGCTTTACACTTCTATAAACGCCTTCCCATGGCTATGAACCACAGTGGCTTAAGTTTATCACTTTAATCCTAATAATGCTGTAAAAATAAGGATGTCGTGTGTATTACAGTTGCGGGAACAGCTTTGGTTTTTCACCAAATTCCCTTTTCATCTTTTATCTCTTTTCCTTCTAAAACTACTGTGAAAGAAAATAGATTAAAAGAACCTTATAATTTTTAACGAAGATACTAA
>CAZLTR010000204.1:0-1506 GCA_964562415.1 uncultured Hyunsoonleella sp.
ATTTTCAAGTTAAAACTATTACGAATGAATGGTAGGAATAAAATCCTACTGTGCATGGTTTTACTTAGAAAGGTTATTTTTAGAATATACGGGAAGTAGTTTTGTGGTTATTTCTCCAAAACCAATTCTAGTACCGTCTTTTTCGCAAAAGCCACGCATAATAACAGTATCATTATCATTTATAAATTTACGTTCATGTCCACCGTGAAGTTGAATGGGTTGTGTGCCTTTAGCTGTAAGTTCTAACATAGAGCCATAGTGGGCTGGGGAAGGACCAGAAATCGTTCCGCTTCCCATCATATCACCAGAGTTTACAGGGCAACCATTAATAGTATGATGTGCCAATTGTTGAGACATATTCCAATATAAATATTTAAAATTAGAAGTGCTCACGACAGTTTCTTTAGCCCCTTTAGGTTGTATGGCAACTTCTAGGTTAATATCAAAACTCTTAGCGCCTTTTGTTTTAAGGTAAGGCAATTGTCCTTTTTCTGGTTTAGGCCCTTGGGTACGGTAAGGTTCTAAGGCATCTAAGGTAATAATCCAAGGTGAAATAGAAGAGGCAAAGTTTTTAGATAAAAAAGGACCTAAAGGAACATGTTCCCATTTTTGTATATCTCTGGCACTCCAATCGTTTAAAAGTACTAGACCAAAAATATATTCTTCCGCTTCCTCTACTGGAATAGGTTCTCCAAGATCATTAGCAGCGGTGGTGATGAATGCCATTTCCAATTCAAAATCTACAGACTGGCTAGCTTCTAAAACAGGTTTATTAGCACCTTTAGGAAGGCTTTGGCCTAGAGGGCGGTGTACTGGAATACCAGATGGTATTACCGATGAGCTTCTGCCGTGATGCGCTAAAGGAATATGTAACCAATTGGGCAATAAAGGTGTCTCAGAGTCATTATAGATCTCTATGTTACTGGCATGTTCTATACTAGAATAAAAGTTTGTGAAATCGCCAACTTGTACTGGCAATTGCATTTCAATTTCGTCTAAGCGAAAAAGGACAATTTCTTTGTGCTTTACATTATTTTTAAGCGCGTTATTTTCAGCATCAAAAATTTCAGCAATTCTATTTCTTACGGCACGCCATGTCTTTCTTCCATCTGCAATAAAATCATTAAGGGTGTCCTGTAAAAAGATATCATCTGTTAGCGCAATACCCTCAAAATACCCAAGTTGATGCAACGCACCTAAATCAATCGCAGTATCGCCAATACGTGTTCCAATGGTAATGATATCATCACGTGTTAAAAATACACCAAAAGGGATGTTCTGTATAGGGAAGTCAGAATTTTTATCAACGTGTAACCACGAAATTCTATCTGGGTTGTTAGCGTTTAAGGGCATTCTTTTCTTTTTTTCGTTAGACTATCAAACCTACATAAAATTTTCAATTTTTCAGAAAAAAAACAGCAAAATATGAATTTTCTTAGCGAACGTTAATAACATCGTGAATAATTTATCTTTTAAATTTAAAGGTTTTCATGCGTATAACTCTAG
>CAZLTR010000204.1:1516-6209 GCA_964562415.1 uncultured Hyunsoonleella sp.
TTATTATTTTTGCAGAATTATTTAAAGACAATTTAAAATTTATGCAACGCGACGAACAAATTTTTGAATTAATTCAAGCTGAAAAAGAGCGCCAACTTCATGGTATTGAACTCATAGCATCTGAGAATTTTGTAAGTGATCAAGTGATGGAAGCAGGAGGCTCTGTGTTAACCAATAAATATGCTGAAGGTTATCCAGGAAAGCGTTATTATGGTGGCTGTGAAGTTGTAGATGAAGTAGAGCAAATTGCTATAGATCGTGCAAAAACACTTTTTAATGCAGCATATGCTAATGTACAACCACACTCTGGAAGCCAAGCTAATACAGCGGTATATCATGCTTGTATTAAACCTGGTGATACTATATTAGGTTTCGATTTATCTCACGGTGGGCATTTAACGCATGGTTCTCCAGTAAATTTTTCTGGACGCTTATACAATCCTGTATTTTACGGTGTTGAAAAAGAAACAGGCGTTTTAAATTACGATAAAATTCAAGAGATTGCTACAAAAGAACAGCCAAAACTAATCATAGCTGGTGCGTCTGCATATTCTAGAGATATAGATTTTAAACGTTTTAGAGTTATAGCAGATAGTGTAGGAGCGATACTATTGGCAGATATGTCACACCCTGCAGGATTAATAGCTAAAGGCATTTTAAACGATCCATTACCACATTGTCACATTGTTACAACTACAACGCACAAAACGTTGAGAGGACCAAGAGGTGGTTTGATTTTAATGGGGAAAGATTTCGACAATCCATTTGGAATTAAATTGAAGAATGGAAAATTAAGAAAAATGTCTTCTTTATTAGATTCTGCTGTATTTCCAGGAAATCAAGGTGGCCCTTTAGAGCATATAATAGCAGCAAAAGCTATAGCATTTGGAGAAGCTTTAACAGACAATTTCCTAAATTATGCGTTGCAAATTAAACGCAATGCCGCTGCTATGGCAGAAGCTTTAGTGGGTAAGGGGTATGATATCATATCTGGAGGTACAGATAACCATATGATGTTGATTGACTTAAGAAATAAAAATGTATCTGGTAAAGATGCAGAGCAAGCTCTAGTTAAGGCAGATATTACAGTAAATAAAAACATGGTACCTTTTGACGATAAGTCTCCTTTTGTAACTTCTGGTATTAGAATAGGGGTTGCAGCTGTAACAACAAGAGGATTGGTAGAGAGCGATATGGCTGTTATAGCTGATTTAGTTAATGAAGTAATCACTAATTTTGAAGATGAGACTGTCTTAGAAGGTGTGAAAACTAAAGTTAATGCTATGATGAAAGATAAGCCATTATTTGTAGCTTAGTACATCTAAAACATACCTAAAAAAAATCTTGCTTATATAAGCGAGATTTTTTTTTTTGCTTAAACTTTTTTTAAGAGGTGTTATTTAAGATTTTTTTAGTGGTATACCATCAAGAGAAGCCCTATATTTAAACTATTAAATGAGCTAAATTATGAGGCATAAATTAAAAGTTATAAGTACGTTGGTACTATTACTAGTGGTAAGCACATTCCAAGCGCAGAGCGATGCAGAGGTTTTTAAAACACTTTATAAAAACGCATTGACTAAAGGTAAAAGTTATGAATGGTTGGAGCATTTATCGAATCAAATAGGCGGACGTTTATCGGGGTCGTATAATGCAGAAAAAGCAGTTACATACACTAAAGCCGCCTTAGATAGTTTAGGCTTATCTAAAACGTGGTTACAGCCTGTTAGGGTGCCCAAGTGGGTAAGAGGTGCTAAAGCTTATGCTTATGTAGAAAGTCGCGCAGGCAAAACGACACCTGTAACTATCTGTGCACTTGGAGGCTCGGTAGCGACACCTGGCCTTGGACTTAAAGCTAATGTCGTGGAAGTAGATAGTTTTGAGGCATTAAAAGCCTTAGGAACAGCACAAATTAAAGGAAAAATTGTGTTTTTTAACCACTCCATGCAGGAAGACGTTATGAATACATTTAAGGCTTATAAGGCAGGTGTGTCTTTAGCTCATAAAGGAGCTGTAGAAGCTGTAAAGTATGGGGCTGTAGGGGTTATTGTTCGGTCATTAACCTTACGACAGGATGAAAATCCTCATACAGAACGTATAACTTATGGCGATTTATCTCTAGAGAAGCGTATTCCTGCTGCCGCTATAAGTACTAAGGGGGCAGATTTGTTGAGCAGCTTGTTAAAGTTAGAGCCTACAGCAAGTTTTTATTTTAGACAGCATTGTAAACAACTTAAAGATGTGCAATCTTACAATGTAATAGGTGAACTTAAAGGAAGTACTTACCCTAACGAATATATTCTTATTGGCGCGCATCTAGATTCATGGGATTTGGGAGATGGTACTCATGATAATGGAGCAGGTGTTGTACAAGCTATGGACGTATTGCGCTTGTTTAAAGAATGTGGCATAAAACCCAAGCGTAGTATTAGAGTGGTTTTGTTTGCAGATAAGGAACAGAGACTAAGTGGCGCAAAGGTTTATGCTGCTAAAACCAAAAACAATAAAGTGCGACATATTTTTGCTTTGGAAAGTGATGTTGGTGGGTTTGCTCCAAGTGGATTTTATTTTAATTGTAATACAGAAAATTTAAAACAGGTTTTAAGTTGGAAGTCTTTGTTTAGTCCTTATTTAGTGCATAATTTGGAATCAGGATTCGCTGGTGCCAATATTAAGTTAATAAAAACTAGTAAAAATGTATTGGCTGGTTTGCGTACAGATTCACAACGTTATTTCGATTACCATCACGCTAGTAGCGATAGTTTTGCAACAGTAAATAAAAGAGAGTTAGAACTAGGTGCTGCTACAATGGCTGCTTTAGTATATCTTTACGATCAATATGGTATTAAATAAGCATCAACCTTTATAATCTTTTTATTTTTAAGTCTATGAGCCGTTATATATTAGTTTTCTTTTTAATGTCTTTTTTGTACAATTACGCCCAGAGTACTAAAGCATTACCGTATTACGAAATTCCAAAAGCAGCAAATGCTTACACCCCAGGTACAGTAGCTTCTAGAATGATAGACGGTTTAGGTTTTCGCTATTATTGGGCCACAGAAGGTTTAAATGTAACAGATTTAAGTTATGCCCCTAGTAAAGAAGGAAGAACAGCAGAAGAGACGGTAACCCATATTTTAGAGTTGTCTAATTTTATATTAAGTGTGCTTGATACTGACGCCGTTTTTGTAAAAAATACAACCTTAGCTTTTGAAGAAAAAAGAATACAAACGCTACGTAATTTTGAAAAAGCCTCTGCTATTTTAAAAGCCTCTGATGATCTTTCTAAATTCGATCAAGACACATTTAAATTTTGGAATATTATAAATGGCCCCATTTCAGATGCGCTATGGCATTGTGGCCAATTGGTACTATTGCGTCGTGCTTCGGGTAATCCATTAACGTCTAAAATCGCACTTTTTACAGGAACGGTAAAAAAATAGATGGTTTTTAATCTGTACTAACAATTTTTACGTAATTAAAGTAAGAATTATTCAAAGAAACTTGTGACATCGTATACTTTTGATAATTTTGCAATTGACTATACTAAATACATCTATTTTTCGATACACTAATTTATGAAAACAGGACTACTACTATTTACCTTATCATTTACATCACTCATTTTTGGACAAACGGCCATAGAACAATTTCAAAGTGCCACAGATGCACAGTATAATGTATTAACAGGTTCTATAGATCAATCAGCCTCGGGAGCAGATCAATCATGGGATTTTACCAATTTAATCCCCTCAGATACATTTTTAGAGGATACTTATACGACAACGGCAACAACTGCAACGATTCAAACCTTAGAAAACGGTGAGCCTCTAAGTAGGATAAATTTAGATACTTCTGGAACCGAATTAGCCATAACAGGATTATTATCTCAAGGTATTGTGATTGATTATTCTGATAATAATGCAGAACTTGGTGCTTTTCCTTTAGCTTTTGAATATGCTAATACTGATGCTGTTGAGGGCGTCTTTGTAAGTACCACTATAACTGGAGATATACTTCCAACAAGTACAATACAAACAACTGTTGATGCTTGGGGTACTCTTAGAGTAGGAACGTTTGACGGAGCTGTAACACGTTTAAAAGTTGTACAGACCTTAAATTTAGCAGTAGGAGGGTTTCCTGCAGGACAAGGCATACAAACCTCTTACTTGTATTACGATGCGAATAGTACCGATCTTGTCTTTAGAACGACTCATTTAAATGTGCCTTTAGCGAGTGTTGATGAGACCCTTATAGAAACGCTATCTAAATTCACTTTAAGCCGCACAGAGGTTGTAGCGCCTAAAGTTGTATTTTCAGTTTTAGAGAATCCTGTAAAGAATGTATTAAAATTAAGTTTATCTCATAATATCATGCTAAGTGCGATTCGTATTTTAGATGTTTCAGGGCGTCTTGTAAAACATATTACTAATGACGATCCTTTTATGAATATAGGGACTTTAAAGTCTGGCACTTACATTATTTCGGCAGATACAAATAAAGGTGTTCTAAGATCTAAGTTTGTAAAAGAATAGATCCTAAATTATCACCAGTATTATAGAATTCTAAAAAAAGACCTCAGTATCACATGGTACTGAGGTCTTTTTTATATGGGTGTAATTTTAAACCCAAGTTATGCATTAGTTTTTGATGAGCAAGCTCATATTCCAATTATAGATAACATTTGAGGGAT
>CAZLTR010000205.1:0-6182 GCA_964562415.1 uncultured Hyunsoonleella sp.
TAAAAACGGTATCTAAAGGTTATGCCTCTTTCGATTACCACCCTATTGGGATGAAAACCTCTAAACTGGTACGTTTAGATATTTTACTTAATGCGCAAACAGTAGATGCACTTTCTGCCTTAATACATACCGATAATGCGCAGTTTATTGGACGCAAAATGTGCGAAAAACTAAGAGAGCTTATCCCTCGCCAACAATTTGATATTCCAATTCAAGCCGCTATTGGTGCAAAAATTATTTCTCGTGAAACGATTAAAGCTTTACGTAAAGATGTAACTGCTAAGTGTTATGGTGGTGATATTTCGCGTAAACGTAAATTGTTAGAAAAACAGAAAAAAGGAAAAAAACGCATGCGCCAGGTTGGAAATGTGGAAATACCACAGCAAGCTTTTATGGCCGTTTTAAAGCTAAACGACTAAAATACGCACCTAATTTTAATTATAATATGCTATAAAAACGTTAAAAAAAACCGTTCTTTTTTTAACGTAAACATTGCAAAATTAATCACTTAATACCATTATGGTATCCTAAGTTTTTAACCCAATTTTTAGCAGATGTTTTATTAATCTTACACTTAATTTTTTTTCCTTAAAAAAGAAATATCGACAAATATGGTTAACAATATTTTCGTATGTTTATGCAGAACGTAAATATTAGAAATGAACATTATACACATAAGTGCTGAATGCTTCCCTATTGCCAAGGTAGGAGGTTTAGCAGATGTTGTAGGTGCATTGCCAAAATACCAAAGTAATTCCACCACAAAAGCACAGGTTATCATGCCTTTTTATGATAACACATTTGTTAAAGACAACAGCTTTAAAAGCATCTATGAGTCGCAATTACAACTTGGAACACAAACATTAAATTTTAATATTCGTGTATTAGACAAAGCACCGTTAGAGTTCGACATTTTTTTTATAGATGTCCCAGAACTTTTGTTTAAAAATTATGTGTATTCCTCTGAAGATACCGAACGCTTTTTGGCGTTCCAAATTGCGGCACTAGATTGGATTTCTACCTGGGATTCTGCGCCAGATGTCATCCATTGCCATGACCACCATACGGGGTTAATTCCCTTTATGCTTCAAGAAAGCCATAAATATGCTGCTCTAAAACAAATTCCCAACATACTAACCATACACAATGCCCAGTATCAAGGCGGGTTCTCGCATGATCTTGTACACCTTATTCCTGCATTTAATTTTGACCGCGTAGGCTTATTAGACTGGAATGGCCTTATTAACCCTCTGGCAGCAGCTATAAAATGCGCTTGGAAAGTCACGACAGTATCGCCAAGCTATATGGAAGAATTAAAAGTAAAAGCCAATGGCTTAGAAAGCTTATTACGTGAAGAAAGCGGTAAATGTTCTGGTATTCTTAACGGTATCGATTGGAATGTTTGGAATCCAGAAACCGATTCCTGTATTATAAAAAACTATAATAGTACCACAGTAGCAGCTGGTAGAGCAGCTAATAAAGCGTACTTATGTAAACGTTTCAATTTAGATATAAACAAACCATTATTTGGTTTTATAGGCCGACTGGTTTACGAAAAAGGATCAGATTTATTTCCTGAAGTGATACGAGAAAGCTTAAAACAAACCACACATTCAATGCTATTATTAGGTTCTGGTAACGCAACCCAAGAAGCAGAATTTGAACAACTCAAAACAGAATTTAAAGGCAGCTACAATGCCTACATTGGGTATGACGAAAAACTATCACATATTGTGTATGCTGGTGCCGATTTTTTGCTCATGCCTTCTCGTGTAGAACCCTGTGGGCTAAACCAACTCTACTGCTTGCGTTATGGCACAATTCCTATAGTAAGACATATAGGAGGGTTAAAAGATACCGTTACAGATATTTCACAGCCTAACGGTTTTGGCATTAGCCACGATAATGTAGAAGCTTCAGAAATAAAAACAGCTATAGATAGAGGTATTGCGCTTTATAACGATACAGAAAAATTCAATACCATACGCAAGCACATCATGGAAATAGACCACTCGTGGAATGTTTCCGCTGAAAAATATATAAACCTATACAAATCAACAACAAACTAGTATAAAATGATAAACAATGAGGTATTTGCCATTATTTTAGGTGGCGGACAGGGGTCGAGATTACATCCATTAACAGAAGCAAGGTCTAAGCCTGCTGTTCCAATAGCTGGAAAATATAGATTAGTAGATATTCCTATTTCTAACTGCATCAATTCAGACATTAAACGCATGTTTGTATTAACGCAATTCAATTCGGCTTCCCTCAACAGACATATTAAAGACACCTATCATTTTAGTTTTTTTAGCAGTGCTTTTGTAGACGTTTTAGCAGCAGAACAAACCCCAGAAAACAAAGGCTGGTTTCAAGGTACTGCAGATGCCGTTCGCCAAAGCATGCACCATGTATTAAGACATGAATTCGATTATGTTTTAATTTTATCTGGAGATCAATTGTACCAAATGGATTACGAAAAAATGGTACAAGCACATAAAGAAAGTAATGCAGAAATTTCTATTGCTACAATTCCTGTAGCTGCAAAAGATGCCACAGGCTTTGGTATTTTAAAATCTGATGAAAATAACATCATCACCTCTTTTGTGGAAAAACCAAGTGCAGATGTACTACCCGATTGGACCTCTGAAGTAAGTGATGATATGAAAGCGTCTGGTCGCAATTATTTAGCCTCTATGGGGATTTACATCTTCAACAGAGACCTTATTGCAAAACTTATGGAAGACGAAAGCACCATAGATTTTGGTAAAGAAATCATTCCACAAAACATTGCGAAACACAAAACATTAAGCTACCAATACGAGGGTTATTGGACAGATATAGGGACTATAGAATCCTTTTTTGAAGCCAATATAGGCTTAACAGCAGATATTCCTGAATTCGATTTATACGATAAATCCAAACGTATCTACACCAGAGCAAGAATGCTGCCTACCACTAAAGTCTCTGGAACCACGTTAAACAAGGCTGTAATTGCAGAGGGCTGTATTATAAGTGCCTCTAAGATCGAGCAATCTGTAATTGGTATTCGCTCGCGTATTGGTTCAGAATCTGTGATTATAAACACCTATATGATGGGTAGCGATTATTATCAAAATTTAGATGATATCTCTAACCCAGACAAACACACCATTGGTATTGGTGAACGCTGCCATATCAAAAACGCTATTTTAGATAAAAACTGTGCAATTGGTGACGATGTAAAAATAGAAGGCGGTCCACATTTAAAAGATATAGAAACAGACACCTATGCCATTAAAGACGGTATAGTAGTTATTAAAAAAGAGGCTGTTATTCCAAGCGGTTTCGTACTATAAACCTATGGCAAACGTAAAACCTTATAGCTTATTTACTGAATTTGATATTAACCTTTTTAAAGCAGGAAAACATTTTAGACTTTACGAAAAATTTGGATCGCATCCTGTTACTGTAGATGGCATTGAAGGCACTTACTTTGCGGTGTGGGCACCAAGTGCAAATGCAGTATCGGTAATTGGTGATTTTAATTTTTGGAATGACAAAGCCCATGAGCTAAACGTTCGATGGGATTCTAGCGGAATTTGGGAAGGCTTTATCCCATTGGTAGGAAAAGGAAATATATACAAATATAAAATCCATAGCGCTAACCACGGTATTACTACCGAAAAGGCAGACCCTTATGCACGTCGTTACGAACATCCTCCTAAAACAGCCTCTATAGTCTGGGACGACACCTATAAATGGAAGGATAGTAAATGGATGAAAAAACGCAAAACGCATAATGCTATAGATGCCCCCTATTCTGTTTACGAAGTACACTTAGGCTCGTGGAAAAAGCAGGTAGAAGAAAATCGTTTCATGTCTTATTTTGAACTGGCAGACGATTTGGTAAAATACGTAAAAGACATGAATTTTACCCATGTAGAGCTCATGCCTATTATGGAATTTCCATACGACCCCTCTTGGGGCTATCAAATCACAGGTTACTTTGCGCCTACCTCTCGTTATGGTTATCCAGAAGAATTTAAATACTTCGTCGACAAATTACACCAAAACGATATTGGAATCATCCTAGATTGGGTCCCTTCTCATTTTCCTGAAGATGCGCACGGCTTAGGCTTTTTTGACGGCTCTCATTTATACGAGCACCCAGACAAGCGCAAAGGCTACCATCAAGATTGGAAAAGTTTAATCTTTAATTACGAACGTAATGAAGTGCGTTCCTTCTTGATTAGTAATGCCATTTTTTGGCTAGACCAATACCATGCCGATGGTTTACGGGTAGATGCTGTAGCTTCTATGCTCTTTTTAGACTATTCTAGAGAAGATGGCGAATGGGAACCTAACATCTATGGCGGACGTGAAAATCTCGCGGTTATAGACTTTTTAAAGCAACTTAATGAAGAGGTGTATGCCTCATTTCCAGATGTGCAAACTATTGCAGAAGAGTCTACTGCTTTTCCTAAAGTATCTCAACCCACTTTTGTAGGTGGCTTAGGGTTTGGTATGAAGTGGATGATGGGTTGGATGCATGATACCTTAGAGTACTTTGCTAAAGACCCTATTTACAGAAAATACCACCATAACGATATTACCTTTAGTCTGGCTTATGCCTTTACAGAAAATTTTATGTTACCACTGTCTCATGATGAAGTGGTGTATGGAAAAAATTCTATCTTAGGAAGAATGCCAGGTGACGAATGGCAACGTTTTGCCAACCTAAGGTTGCTCTATGGCTGCATGTTTACCCATCCTGGTACCAAACTGTTATTTATGGGAGGTGAATTTGGACAGTACAACGAGTGGGATTTTCAAGGCAGTTTAGATTGGAATCTATTAGAATTTGAGCCGCATCAAAACATGCAAACGTATGTAAAACAGCTTAATGCCTTATACAAAAGCACACCTGCACTCTATGAAAAAGGATTTAGTTACGATGGTTTTGAATGGATAAGCTATGACGACCACGAAAACTGTGTGATGTCTTACTTGAGAAAAGGTTACGATGAAAAAGCACATGTCGTAGTTGTCTGTAATTTAACCCCAGCAGTTAGAGAAAATTATAAAATAGGCGTACCAACTAAAGGAAAACTTGTAGAAATTTTTAATAGTGATGCTACAGCTTTTGGCGGCAGTGGTATAGGCAATACAAAGCCAATCACCATAAAGAAAAAAGCATGGAATGGTAAAGACTATTCTGCAGAAATCACTTTAGCCCCCCTAGCGATTACTGTTTTTAAATTTAAGTAAACTATATCCTTTGCTAAACCCACTTTATGTAAGCATTACATAAAGTAGGTTTAGTATAAGAAAACATATATTTAAAACCATCTCTAATATATTTAGATCCATTTAGCATTAAATATTATCTCATGCCAACACCAGTAGCATGTGCATTAAGTAGCATTGGCTACAAAACAATTCTAAATTCAAAACAATAGGTGTGATCACCGCTCTATTAAGTGAAAGTATATCTTTTCATTCCAGGCGGATTACTTTTAACACAAATTCTATAAACAAAATACCTGCTTCTAAACCCTCATGCTTTTAAGAATATATAATGCTCTAAAAATCAATTTGTTTTAGCAAAAAAAGAAAGATACCACTTACTTTTATATTTCTTTAATTTAAATAAAATACAACTCTAATTTACAAGATGTTGTAAATTCGATAATTATCGTACACCTTGGTTACAAATTGTATAAATAAAGTCGCTTTTTTTTGATAAAAAGAAAGGGATCAAGCATTTAAATTTTAGTATTTTCGTTAATGAACTTTAATACCAATTTATATGATATTAAATACCGAATTAGAATATAAAGGAAATTTATTTCCATCTCAAATAATTAAATACGAAAAAAACCTAAATGTACTTTCCTTCACTGCTAAAAACGGTGTTGTTTTAGAGATCACTGTACGCAGAGACAGTATCCTTCGTTTTAGGTTTACAACCACTGGTATTTTTGAAAACGATTTTTCTTATGCCGTTACAAAATATGCCAGTAGAGGTTACAACCATTTGGAAGTAACAGAAGATGATAACTATTACATTATCACCACTGCTAAATTGATTTGTAACGTATCGAAATTAGATTTAAGAACCTCTATTTATGATGCCGTAGACAAAACGCTTATTTGTGAAGACGAACTTGGATTTCACTGGGAAGAAAGTTATGAATTTG
>CAZLTR010000206.1:0-3811 GCA_964562415.1 uncultured Hyunsoonleella sp.
AGCCGTTATCTTCTATGGTAACGCCTGGCATGAGTTGATGATTTGCATCACGAATAGGAACTAAAATAGCGTGAACACCATGGTTTTTGCCTTCTACAATTAATTGGGCGAACACAGAAGCCATTGTAGAATGTAGCGCATTCCCGATGTATTCTTTATTGTCATTTTTTCCTGGCGTATGAATGATAATAGCATCTGTAGCCTTATCGTAAGTCGCGGTGGTTTTTACACCTCTTACGTTAGAGCCGTGCCCTGTTTCTGTCATTGCAAAACAGCCTAATAGTGAAGCTGTGCCCGTTTCAGTCAAATAGGTATCATGATGCTTTTTAGTGCCTAATTTTTGAATGCTACCTCCAAAAAGCCCAAACTGCACGCCAAATTTTACAGCCATACTGCCATCTACATACATCATGTTTTCAAAAATAGCAGCATATCCAGGCATGTTATCTGTACCGCCATAAGCTTCGGGAAAAGCCATAGCACCATAGCCTGCTTTGGCCAAAAATTCAATTTGTTGTAACACATGCGCTCTAAACTGGTCTTTATCTCGTTTTAGCGTCGCTCTAAAAATGGGAGCTTTCAATACGGTTCTAAAAGCATCAACAACAGTCGCATGCTCGCCTTTTAAAAGCTTATCTATAGCAATAGGATCGTAATAATTAGAGGTTACTTCTTTTACCACTTCAATATCAAAGAGGTGATTGTAGTGGTTGGGTTGTATGCCTAAATTAATTTCAATATCTCTTAAGTGTGTATTAAACGGACATTCACTAAAATGATGACAGATCATTTTCTGACTAAAACTAGACAAGGGGTAGGTATCACTTTCTATGAGTTTTATGTTTGAATTTGAAATCACGTTTTTCCAGTTCTTAAGGTCTTCTGGAGGCGCCTTTCGGTCTAAGCATTTTATAAGGTACTCATAATCTTCTTTTTCTAAGGTATCATCTTGCGTTAAGGCATTTTTTACCACAGAGATTTCAGAATAAGACAAAAGGTCATCAGACCAAATCACATAAAAAAAAGGGATGTATTGTAGAATACCGGGAGCGTATGTTTTTATTTCCATATCATGAAATTACAATAAAAAGGTTAAATGCACTATAAGAAAATGTTAAATACATGGCCATACATGCTTTGCTAAGTGTAATTTCGAATGTTAATCCTACGTGTCAAATCTGGGGGAATTTGAAACAAAGGTTGTATTATTCTATATTAAAATCGAGTTCACGATCAAAAGCAAACAGCTTGTTAGGTATTGAATACCAATGTGTTTTTAAGATCTTTAAATACTATTTATTGAGACTGCTAAAACACAAAATAACACTTTTTTGGGGCTATTAAAAATGGCATCCGTATGCATATATTGTAATTTGTTTAAATTTTTGGTAGGGTATTTTAGAGTTCATTTGTTTTAGGGCTGTAAAATTTTAAATCGAACTATACTTATGAAAACAATACGTTTAAGTCTTTCCATAGCCCTATTGAGTTTTGTGGCATTAAATGCGCAAGAACACGCACAACCTACTAACACAGCAGACATTTCTCCTAAGCACATTATTAAAATACACCCTATAGACGCATTGGGTGGAGGTATTGGTTTAGGGTATGAACGCGCCTTAACACCTAAATTATCATTAGATATTGAACTGTTTCAACAATTTAATAATGTGAAATTTGATAATGACCAATCGGAAATAAATTACAATCTATTTTTTGAAACCGACGTAAGGCGTTACTTTTCCAAACGAAAAAAAGTACTGGAAGGCTTTTTTATAGGTGGTGGTGTATTAACCATTTATAATAATTTTGACAGACTTAAAGACGAAGACAATACCACCATAAGTACCGATGTAGAAGAACTATGGATTGGTGCTGCAGTGAAATTTGGACACCAATGGCACTTTAAGAAATTTCTAAAGGGAATAACAACAGAAGCTAATGCGTCTATAGATTATAGAACACGTTTGGGAGCGTTTAACAGAAGGTCATCAAATGAAATAGGAGTGCTTTTACGTGTTGCCGTTGGTTATTCGTGGTAATAGTCTAAGCTTATAACCTATTTTTATACTTTAAATACCACATTTTAATATAAACACACGTAAGGATTTAACCATGTCTAAAAAAACAATTGGGGTTTGTGATGAGAACATATACGATGCCTTATACCGTGAGCATGCCGAAAAAATATGTTACTACCTGTATTATAAATATGGCGATATGGAAAAAGCGCAGGATATTGTACAAGATAGTTTTGCTAAACTATGGATAGACTGTGCTAAGATTTTTTTAGGAGCTGCAAAAAGTTTTCTCTATAAGATTGCCAATAATGCGTCTATTAATAGTCTTGTGCATCAAAAAACCATATTAAAATATAAGCAAATTCCTCAAAAACGCTACACTAACGAGTCGCCAGAGTTCCAAATGGAAGAAAAAGAATTCTTGCAGCGTTTAAATGCAGCCATTTCAGGTTTAAAAGACGGACAGCGCGAAGTGTTTTTGTTGAACAGAATTGAAAAAAAGACCTATAAAGAGATTGCAGAATTGTTGGGTATTTCTGTGAAATCGGTTGAGAAACGCATGCGCTTGGCCTTATTGTTTTTAAGAAAAAAAATAAATACACCACTATAGCCTATGGATTTTTTAGAACAACAGCAGGATAACGAATTTTTAGGAAAATGGATACATGGCAAACTTACACCCGAAGAGTTGCATAGGTTTACAACGTCGAATTTATATAAAAACTTAGTAAGCTCAAGCCTGTCAAAACAAGACACGACAAACGAAACCTTATGAAAAACGATAAAAATACGACCGCTCTTTTAGACAAGTGGCTGTCTGGAACACTTACAGATGCCGAGAAACAGGCTTTTGAAGCCACGGAAGATTATTTGGCTTATAAAGACATATTAAACGGTGTAGCGCAGTTAGAACCCCCTGTTTTTGATGTAGAAAAAGGTTTGGCAGCCCAAAAAATCTATAATAGAACCTATAAAATCTCGAAAACACCAAAAGGTATAACACGTCGGGTATGGGGCTATTGTGCCGCTGCAGTTATTTTAATTTTAATAGGCGCAAACGCCCTATGGTTTAAAGCAGTTAATGTCCATACGGCAATGGGACAAACACAAACGGTCACCTTACCAGATCAATCTGTAGTGACCTTAAATGCCGATTCACACCTAAGCTATACCAAACGTACTTTTTTAAAAAACAGGACGTTACATTTAAAAGGAGAAGCCTTTTTTAAAGTAGCTAAAGGGGCGTCATTTACAGTGCATACGTCCACTGGCGTTATTAGTGTTTTAGGGACTGCTTTTAACGTCTATTCCAGAGAAAAAACCTTAGAAACGCAGTGTTTTGAAGGTAAAGTACGTGTGCAAAAAGGCGCAAATACAGTCATCTTAACAGCTGGTAAAGGCACGAGCTCTCATGACAACGCAGGATTGGTGGCCTTTGGCATTTCTAATCTAAAACCCAATTGGTTGGAGGGGAAAAGTAGTTTCGTAGAAGTGCCGCTTTCGCGCCTCATAAAAGAATTGGAACGGCAGTACGATATTGAAATTCGTACCGAACAGATCAATCTAAATAGAGTCTTTACAGGTGTATTTACCCACGATAATTTAAAAGCAGCCTTAATAACTAGTTTTGCCCCTATGAATATTACTTATACATTTGAAACCAAAAGCCGCATAGTTCTAAAAGATAAATGATTCGTATTCTACTTGTTACATTTTTGTGTTGTTTATGGGGTAGGGGGGCTCTGGCTCAAGATACCTACAGCATCACTAGCACTGAAAATGCAACGGTA
>CAZLTR010000206.1:3821-6172 GCA_964562415.1 uncultured Hyunsoonleella sp.
TAAACGCGTTTGAACGGGACCATGCTATCGATTTTTCTTATGATGTTACCGCTGTTAAACAACTTAAGCTTAAACACAAGCAGGGTGACATGTCTATAGCTGCTTTTAAAAACCTCTTAAAAGCGCAAACCTCATTTGTATTGCGAAAGGTTGGTGATAAGAGTTATATTTTGGTAGAACACAGCACAACTATTCCTATATGTGGTGTTGTTATAGACGCATCGACGTCTTTTGCGCTGTCTGCAGCGACTATTACAACAAATAAAACCGTGACAACCCTTACAGATCAACAGGGCGCTTTTAAGTTGCGTTTGCCCCCAAAAGACGCCATTTCAATAGCGTATTTAGGCTACCAAACAAAAATCCTTGGCGCTAATGCATTTGTAGCTTCGCGCTGTGATACGATTCGTTTACAACCAGAAACACTGCATTTAAGCCCAGTACTTATTAATGATTATTTAACGACAGGAATACAAAAAAACGAAGACGCAGGTGTTACGGTATCCACAAAAAAACTTAGAATATTACCTGGATTGGTGGAGCCAGATGTTTTACAAAGCTTACAATTATTACCAGGCATAAGCAGTCCTACTGAAGATCCTGCGGGTTTATATATAAGGGGCGGCACACCAGATCAAAACCTGGTCTTATGGGATGATATCAAAATATACCAAACAGGGCATTTTTTCAATCAAATTTCTACGTTTAACCCTTATATTGTTAAAGATGTAAAGGTGTACCGCGGGGGGACAAATGTGCGTTATGGCGATCGTGTTTCGGGCGCTATCATCATACATTCTGATGACGATTTAACCGAAGATTTACAGATAGGTGGTGGGGTGAATTTTACGCATGCCGATCTTTTTGCTAAAATCCCTTTATCGCAACACATTGGGCTTATGGGCGCAGTGCGTAGGTCGACTACAGATCTTTACCAAAATATAAACTATAATAATTTGGTGCAAAAAGTATTTCAAAATACAAGAGCTGAAATTACAGAAGACAATGCGTCATCTCCATTTGATGCCGCCACTAGAGACGATAATTTTTCGTTTTCCGATGCTAATTTTAAAACCGTTTGGCTGCCCAACGCCACTAATAGCATAAAACTTAGTAGTATCTTTTCGCAAAATACATTGAATAATAGAGCACCAATTCAAAACCTAGGCACCACCAGTTCTCTAAGTACCGAAGACCAGTATAATGTTAAAAATTTGGGGGCGAGCTTAAATTGGGAAAAACACTATCCCAATAAGGCGTTTCAAAAAACAACGGTTTACATGTCTCTATTTGATACAAAATACCGTATTGACAGAGCCATTACGGAAGAAGATCAAAACCTAGATTACACCTACACACAAGATAATGTTGTTAAAGATATTGGGGTGAGTTATGCCTTAGACATTCCTATTGCCAAAAAGCAATTCCTGGCATTGGGATACCAATATTTTTACAATGAAACCCAGTATTTTAATGAAGAACGTATTACGGGCAGTTTTGAAGATTTTTTAGACAATAACACCACAGGACATAATAACCATCATACCCTGTATACGCAATATACTTATAAAGGCACTGCACTTAATACCTACATTGGTCTTAGAGGTTCTTATTTAAGCCGACAAGAACGCTTTTTTATAGAGCCGCGGCTATTTTCTTCTTTAGCACTCTTTAAAAATTTTAGACTTACAGCTTCTGCCGAATTAAAGAACCAACAAATTAACAATTATAGCGATTTTGGAAGCCTTAGCCCCTCTATAGGTGGCCTTCCTGTAGCAGATGATGTGTTAGTGCTTTCTGGGGCCACTGTAAGAGATGATGCGGTATTTACAATTCCGGTTTTAAAAAGCAGTCAGTTTACTTTGGGCACCCTATACACCTATAATGGTTGGAATTTCGATTTGGAAGGCTATTACAAACGTCTAAGCGATATCACATCGGTTACTAATCCTATTTTAGAATTCATATCCATAAGTGAAAGTCAAAATGATATTGAATTAGGAACAGAACAACGCATAGGCTTGGATTTTTTATTAAAAAAACGCCTCCACAATTACCGTTTTTGGTTGGGCTATTCCCTAAGTAAAACAATCACCCGTTTTTCGAACTTACAAGACAGTGCTTTTCCTGGTAATTTTGACCAACGCCATATATTTAATATCTCGCAAACGCTAAAAGTCAAGGGGTTTGAATTTGCTTTGGGGTGGAATTATGCCTCAGGACGTCCCTTTACACGATTAATACCAGATGCCAATGGTTTTGCGGGTAAGAGACTTGATCCTAATGGAGTTAATGCCAATAGAATTAAAGCCTACCATAGATTAGATGCTTCTGTATTATACCGCTTTACA
>CAZLTR010000207.1:0-6159 GCA_964562415.1 uncultured Hyunsoonleella sp.
TTCGCATATATGCGGTTTCTTAATATAGAACTCATCTTGACGTTTTCTATTTCCTTAAAAATGGCTGAAATTCACCCCTATTTCGTTACTTTTTTTGTCCGTAGCGCTGCTATGAGTTTCAAAAAGGGCCTCATCTGGTTAAATTTCAACTCATTTTAGGTTAAAAACAAAAGGTCAAGATGAGTTCATAATGTAAAAATGAAATTAACTAAGCGTTTTTTGTGTGATGTAGAGATATGTACTCTTTTAATATAGAATAGAAGGAGAAGGAGGAATGCGTAATGAATTTCTATTCATAAGTAATATGGTTGATGTTGTAAATAAATGGTTTAGTCGCTTATTTAGAATCGTAGTTTTACAGAAAAAGCATCTCTAAGAGATGCTTTTTGTATTTATTTTGTAAAGAAAAGTATATGTTATTTTTTTATAACCCTCTTAGTGATAGATTGGGTGTTTGTTGATAAATTAATAAAATACATCCCAGTTGCTAAAGCAGATAAATTAATGGTGTTATTTTCAATTTGTACATTTTGTTTTCTACCATTGGTATCAAAAATTGAAAGGTTGGACACATCAAACTGTTCAGATTGGTTAACGTAAATAAGCCCTTCTGTAATTGTTGGAAAAAAGGAGAATTTTTCTGTAAGATTAGAGTTTTCTATGTTTAATACAGCAGCATCAAAAACGGTAATGTCGTCTATTAAAACTTCAAAGCCTTCTTCGTCGAAAGTTGTAGTAGAAAAACTTAAATCGTAATCACCTGTTTCATCTGGTTCAAAGTTATAAGATTTTTGAACCCAGTCATTATTAGTGGCAAAAGAATTGTTTGATGCGGTAGCGGCACTTCCTTGTCGAGAAATATTTGAGCTAATTGGGTGCGCCCCGTTAAAATTATCACTAACGTATCTAAATTTATAAGATATGACATATTCAGAACCAGCAACTAATGGAACTTTTGCTAGTATTGAAGGTCTTGAAGCGCTGGTTGTAATTGAAAAAGAAGCACTAGAACTGCCTTCGGCTGCATCTGTGGTATTTTGTGTCACATTATTTTCAATAGTCCAATCATCTAACGTTGTAGCGTTGCTCCAGCTTTCTAAATTACCGTTAGGAGCTAAGTTTGTTTGGGCAAAGCAGGTCATTGCACAAAGTGAAAAAATAAAAAGTAGATTTGTTTTCATAAGATTTGTGTTTAAAATTGGATGCTAAAATATGAAAATTTTGAAACAAAATATTTTTTTTTATAAGTTGCTGCAGAAATGAATTGTATTGGAAAGCGCTAGTCTTCTACTTATAATTAAGCTTTGCAGAAAATATAGCGTACTAGGAGAAACTAACATTAGTTTTATTATTTTAACAGAAACTTGTAATCGTATGCATACATATAGTGCATTTTTAAGAGGTGTTAACGTAAGTGGGAAACACAAAATTCCCATGGCAGAATTGCGTGCAATACTAGAGCAAGCGGGGTTAGATGCTGTGAAAACGTACATACAAAGCGGTAATGTAGTATTCCAATCTGCAATAAGCTCTAATTCAAAATTAGAGCAGCTTATTAAAACTACAATTGCTACACATTTTAATTTCGATATTCCTGTGTTGGTACTTTCGGTTAAGGCATTGCAGCGTATTTTTGATGCTTGTCCATTTCCTGAAGCTCAAAAACAAGAAAGCTATTTTTCTTTGGTGTACTCACCAATAGATCAAAACTTGCAGCATAGTTTAGAGCAAAATACCTACCCTCAAGAACTATTTAAGATCACCGCAGCGTGTATTTATTTACATGCGGAAAAAGGTTTTGGCAAGGCCGTCTGCAATACTAATTTTTTTGAACGAAAATTAAAGATCACCGCAAGTACACGCAATTATAAAACTATGGTAAAGTTGTTAGCCTTATCCTTAGAAAGTGATAAAGACCACTAGATATTTCCTATTTTTGCACAATTAAATTCACCTACAAGCACATTTAAAAGGATGTAGCCTGTTAAAACAGAACGAATGACTGAAAACGACTTTTTGCCACAGCCGTATACCACAACATTAGAAAAAGGAAGTTATACTTGGGAAGCACCAAGTAATATAGCGCTAGTGAAATATTGGGGAAAGAAGGCAAACCAAATCCCTGAGAACCCTTCCATTAGTTTTACTTTAGGCCATTGTAAAACGACAACAACGGTTCGTTTTTCTAAAATTGAAGTAGGGCAAGGGTTTTCGTTTGAAGTGTTTTTAGATGGTGTTCTAAAAGAAGAGTTTAAGCCTAAAATTCAAACATTTTTTGAACGTATCGTGGCTTATCTGCCCTTTTTAAAGCAGTTTCATTTTAAAATAGAAACCTCGAATACGTTTCCCCATAGTTCTGGAATAGCTTCTTCGGCATCGGGTATGAGTGCCTTGGCCTCCTGTTTAATGGGGATAGAAAAGACCTTGCAACCAGAAATGACAGCAGCTTATGCGACACAAAAAACGTCTTTTTTAGCCCGTTTAGGTTCTGGTAGCGCATGCAGAAGTTTAGAAGGTCCACTAGTTGTTTGGGGGGCGCATAAAGCCGTTACGGGAAGTTCTAATTTATTTGGCACGAAATACCCTTTCGAAGTTCATTCTTGTTATAAAAATTATCAGGATACCATTTTATTAGTCGATAAAGGTGAAAAGCAAGTAAGCAGTACAGTAGGGCATAATTTAATGCATGGGCATCCATTTGCAGAAGAGCGTTTTAAACAAGCATATCATAACATAACGGCTATGATTTCCATTTTAAAATCGGGAGATCTAGACGCCTTTATAGCCCTTGTAGAGCGCGAAGCTTTAACCTTACATGCCATGATGATGACTAGTATGCCGTATTTCATACTTATGAAACCTAATACTTTAGAGATTATTCATAAAATATGGAGTTACAGAAAAACCACAGGATCTAAGCTATGTTTTACATTAGACGCTGGTGCTAACGTACATTTGTTATACCCTGAAAATGAGGTTTCTACTGTTTTAAAGTTCGTAGATGAAGAGTTGGCAATGCACTGCCAAAATAGACATTATATTAATGATGTTGTTGCTTTAGGCGCTAAAGAATTATAGTACAAAATTAACACCTATTTTAAAAAGCCGTATCTTTGCACTATTGCAATGCAAAAAGGAAATAAGCGTAACTATGAAAGGACCACTTTTTTACTCAAAAATATTGCTCTTTGGAGAGTATGGTATCATTAAGGATTCGAAAGGTTTATCTATACCTTATAGCTTTTACAATGGTGCTTTGAAAAAAGAAGACACCCTTACAGACAGCGCTACAGCTTCTAATGAAAGCTTGAAACGCTTTGCAGCACATATTTCGAGTCTAGATACAGAGGTTGTACGTTTTGATAACGATAGGTTACAAGCCGATGTTGAAGAAGGAATGTATTTCGACTCTTCCATACCACAGGGATATGGCGTAGGGAGTAGTGGTGCTTTAGTTGCTGCGATTTATGATAGATATGCGTTTGATAAGATTACAGTATTAGAAAACCTAACAAGAGCTAAATTGCTAAAATTGAAAGGCATTTTTTCGGCAATGGAATCTTTTTTTCATGGCAGCTCATCTGGTTTAGATCCTTTAAATAGTTATTTAAGTATCCCTATTTTAATTAATTCTAAAGATAATATTGAAGCCACGGGTATTCCTGCGCAACAAAGTGAAGGCAAAGGTGCTGTGTTTCTTATAGATAGTGGTATTATTGGTGAAACAGCTCCTATGGTGAGTTTGTTTATGGAAAAAATGAAGCAAGAGGGCTTTAGGAATATGCTTAAAACACAATTTATTAAGCATACAGATGCTTGTGTGGACGATTTTCTAAAAGGAGACATCAAATCTTTGTTTAGTAATACCAAGCAGCTCTCTAAAACGGTACTCAATCATTTTAAGCCTATGATTCCTTCTCAATTTCATGAATTATGGAAAAAAGGCATAGAAACGAATGAGTATTATTTAAAACTTTGTGGCTCTGGCGGTGGAGGTTATATCTTAGGGTTTACCAAAGACATTCAAAAAGCCAAACAATCCCTTTCAGACTATAACTTAGAGGTCGTTTATAATTTCTAAACGAATAGTGAATACTATTTTAAGCAGTTAGTCGTTTTTTTATTATACACATCTCAAAATGCTATCTCGAAAACAGAAACATATAGTGCTAAAGTTCTTTAGTATGTTTTCTGTAGTGCGTGGCTATAACATTTTAGTTGTAGTACTCGCGCAGTACCTTACTGCTATTTATATTTTGGCTTATAACAAGCCTTTAAAATCGGTTGTTTATGATATCAATTTATTACTGTTGGTACTGGCTTCGGCTGCTGTAATTGCAGGAGGTTATATTATCAATAACTTTTACGATTCTGAAAAGGATTTAATCAATAGACCCTTAAAATCTAAACTGGACCGACTTGTAAGTCAAAATACAAAATTGTCCTTCTATTTTGTATTAAATTTTGTCGCGGTAATTATGGCCAGTTACGTTGCCTTTCCAGCGGTTTTATTTTTTTCGGTGTATATTTTTAGCATTTGGCTGTATTCTAATAAATTAAAAAAAATGCCATTTATAGGCAATTTAACGTCTGCAATTTTAACCATTTTGCCTTTTTTCGCCATTTTTATGTATTATAAAAATTTTGAAACGGTCATTTTTGTACATGCCATATTCTTATTTTTAATCGTTTCTATGCGAGAACTAACGAAAGATTTAGAGAACATAAAAGGCGATGTGGCCCAAAATTATAGTACCATTCCTGTTGTGTATGGTGAGCATGTTTCAAAACTAATGCTTACCATTTTAGGAGTCATTACATTGTTGCCTACGTATTTATTAGTTGTTCATTTTGAAGTAGGCCATATGAGCTTGTTTTTTTATTTAAGTCTTGTATTATTGAGTATCTTTTTAGTGTTATTATGGCGCTCTAAAACAAAGGGACATTATTTAATACTTCATAATATTTTAAAATTTATCATTTTAGCAGGTGTTTTTAGTATTCTACTGTTGGATGTTACAGTGATTCTTAATCGTATATAAATTAGCCGCTTTAAGAGATGATCTTAAATTTAAGTCTATCTTTGCAAAAAATTATTAGTGATGAACAGACAAAAAGGAGGTAAAGGGAAACGCGTAGAACAAGGGGGAACCCAAAAACGTTTTGCAAACCAAGGTAAAGGACGCCCAACGTCGAAGCCTAAAAATGCGACAGCTCAAAAACCTAAGTCTGGGAAAACTGATGAGATCCGTCTTAATAAATATGTCGCAAATTCGGGTATGTGTTCTCGTCGTGAAGCCGATGTGCATATTGCTACAGGTTTGGTCGCCGTAAATGGTAAAATAATTACAGAGATGGGTTATAAAGTGAAGCCTGGAGATGAGGTTCGCTATGATGGTGTTAGAATTACACCAGAACTAAAAGCTTATGTTTTACTAAATAAACCTAAAGGCTTTGCAACGACGACAAGTGAGGGTAAGGGCCGTACGGTGATGGATTTGGTCGCTAATGCTACAAAATCTAACATAAAGCCTATAGGGAGGCTTGGACGCAATTCTAAAGGCTTGTTGTTATTTACAAATGATGATGCTATCGTTAAAAAATTCACAAACTCAAAAAATGGTGTAGCACGTTTGTTCCATATAGAATTAGGAAATAATTTAAAATTAGAAGACCTTAAAAAGATTCAAAACGGATTTAGAGTAGATGGTAAGCTTGTTGAGGTAGAAGAGATTAGCTATATTGATGGGGCTTCTAAAAAAGAAGTGGGTTTAAAAATTAAGAATACAGGTAATACCATTATTAGAACTATTTTTGAACACTTAAACTATGAGATTTTAAGCTTAGACTGTGTGGCTATTGGACACCTTACTAAAAAGGATATTCCTCGTGGCCATTGGAAACATTTAAGTGTACAGGAAGTGAATACACTTAAAATGTTGTAATAGGATTTACGCAATACTATTTCGTATATTTTAATATGGGCAAACACATATCATTTGAAATAAAAGAATCATCTTCTGTTCTTAGTTTCATAAAGGGGAAGTCTTCAAACTCATTAAAATATATCCCAAGTATTTAGATAGACTTTTAGTTAAAGAACTCATCTTGACTTTTTCTATTTCCTAAAAAATGGCTGAAATTCACCCCTATTTCGTT
>CAZLTR010000208.1:0-6154 GCA_964562415.1 uncultured Hyunsoonleella sp.
AGATAATGGCGCTAAAATGGAAGTGAATGCCAGAATTAGATACAGACAACCTCTAGAGAAGGCGACATTATTTAAGGTTGAAAATGGATTGTATGTAGAGTTTGAAACGTATCAGTCTGCAATTGCAGAAGGGCAGTTTGTCGCTTGGTATGCAAAGGACGAACTTTTAGGTTCTGGTGTAATTTCTTAATTTAATTAGATGTCACAACGTATCACAACGCTTTTTAATATTAAATATCCTATTATTCAGGCAGGTATGGTATGGAATAGTGGTTGGCGTTTGGCTTCGGCTGCTAGTAATTCTGGAATTTTAGGGCTAATTGGTGCAGGTTCTATGTATCCTGAAATTTTACGGGAACATATTAAAAAGTGTCAAAAAGCGACAACGCAACCTTTTGGGGTTAATGTGCCTATGTTGTATCCAAATGTAGAAGCACTTATGCATATTATTGTAGAAGAAGGTGTGAAAATAGTATTTACTTCTGCGGGCAACCCAAAAACATGGACTAAATGGTTACAGGATAAAGGTATTACTGTAGTGCATGTGGTGAGCAGTTTAAAGTTTGCTTTAAAGGCTCAAGATGCAGGAGTTAATGCCATTGTGGCTGAAGGTTTTGAAGCGGGAGGACATAATGGAAAAGATGAAACCACTACCTTAACACTAATACCAAAAGTAAAAGCGCATGTTAGGCTTCCTATCATTGCTGCAGGAGGTATAGCGTCTGGAAGAAGTATGTTGGCATGTATGGTTTTAGGAGCCGATGGTGTACAAATAGGAAGTCGTTTTGTAGCAAGTACCGAAAGTTCTGCGCATTTGGCATTTAAAAAAGCTGTTGTACAGGCGCAAGAAGGGGATACTAAGCTTACATTAAAAGAATTAGCCCCAGTACGACTTATTAAAAATACATTTTATAAAGAAGTGGAAGCGCTATATCAAACAAATCCATCTGTTGAGGCGCTTAAAATGCTTTTAGGTAGGGGACGAGCTAAATTAGGTATGTTTGAAGGAGATTTGGAAAACGGAGAACTGGAGATTGGCCAGGTTGCTAGTTTAATAGATGATATTAAACCTGTTAATAGCATTGTAAAAGCCATTGTTGATAGCTATAATGAAGCTGCTACCTCTATAAACCTTCTTTAATTATTTAAATTTATTTTGAAGGGTATTAGAAGATCACCTAAAATCAAAAAAGGGAAAATTAAATTTCCCTTTTAAGTACAGAAACTAATGCCTAAATTTTCAATCCCTTAATAAATAAAAGCCAAAATGTTTCTTTGCTAATAATCAATAATCCAATAATGATGTTGTAAATGTAAGAAAATACTTTTAACAAATGAAGTTGAAATTTCGGTTTTATTAAAAAATAATACGATTTCTAGATAAAAATTCATATAAGTGGATAGAAAAGAAACGATACATATGCGAAATTTTTGTTTGTAAATCGTGTAGATCAATTTTTAATTTCATGCTTAAGAGGTTTTTTTGGGGCTATTTTACAAATAGACCTATTCATAAAATTTTATTTTAAAAGAGAACTAAGATGTAGCAAATGTTGTATGCTTAACTCAAGCTAAAGGTTTAATTTCGCCATGTGAGATTACAAGATTATACAAAAGAGTTTAAATACAATTGGCAGTTGGCTTCTCCTGTGATGTTAGGTATGATTGGGCATACTTTAGTGGGGTTAGTAGATAATGTTATGGTAGGACAATTGGGAACTGCTGCTTTAGCAGCTGTTTCATTAGGCAATAGTTTTATTTTTATAGCCATGTCTTTGGGTATCGGTTTCTCTACAGCTATAACGCCTTTAATAGCCGAGGCAGATACGGCTCAACATTTTAAAAAGAGTAAGTCTTTTTTTAAACACGGTGTTTTATTGTGTACTATTCTAGGTTTGCTTTTATGCCTCACCGTTTTATGTGCAAAACCTTTATTATATGCTATGAATCAACCCAAAGAGGTGGTTCGTTTAGCATTGCCTTACCTAGATTTAGCTGCTTTTTCATTAATTCCTTTAATCGTATTTCAAGGTTTTAAACAGTTTAGCGATGGTTTGTCATTAACCAAAGCACCTATGTATGCTACATTATTGGCAAATGTCATTAATATTGTTTTGAACTATCTTTTAATTTTTGGAAAACTAGGTTGTCCCCAATTAGGTATTATTGGTGCAGCTTATGGTACTATAGTAGCTCGTATAGCCATGGTAGTGTTTATAAGTCTCTTACTTTTAAAACATGAAAAATCGAAGGCTTACATGAAACAATTTTACCAATTTAAAGTACAAGGTAAATCTATTAAACGTATTCTTAATTTGGGACTACCTAGTGCTATGCAAATGTTTTTTGAGGTTGCCATATTCACATCGGCGATTTGGTTAAGTGGTTTATTAGGAAAAAATCCGCAAGCCGCTAATCAAATTGTTCTAAATTTAGGATCAATGACATTTATGGTAGCTATGGGTTTAGGGGTTACTGCTATGATTCGTGTAGGCAATCAAATAGGGTTAAAACGCTATGTCGAATTAAGGCGAATAGCTGTATCTATTTTTTTATTAGGCATATGTTTGGCAGTGTGTTTTGCTATTGTTTTTTTAGTATTACACCAACACCTCCCTAAAATTTATTTAGATTTTAATGATGTTGAAAATAGTGTTGATAATAGAGAGGTTTTAAAGATAGCATCCCAATTGGTCATTGTAGCTGCAATTTTTCAAATTAGCGATAGTATTCAAGTGGTTGTGCTAGGAGCATTAAGAGGTTTACAAGATGTTAAAATCCCTATGGTATTAGTGTTTATAGCCTACTGGGTAATAGGATTTCCTATCGCTTGGTATTTAGGCAAAGCGACACGATATGGAAGTGTAGGCATTTGGATTGGTTTGTTAGCAGGCTTGACATCTGCCGCTGTTTTATTGTATATTCGCTTTAATTATTTAACTAAAAAGTTAATAACAAGATCGCATAACGTAAGCTCCTAAAATGAAATTTTTAAAGACTGTAGACAAAATACGTGCTGCTTTTGGTAATATTTCTGCTATGGAACGTACCCATGTAGATACCTATACTGAAAATTTAATATCTAATGTTGAAGGTGTTAAGCTAGTAGCATCTCGTTTTGGCATTTTTTATGTTTCTTTTCAGCATTTAACAGGTTATATTTTTTTAAATGCGACCATTATTAGTGGAACTAATATAAAAACAGGTAAAGGATGCGAATTGGTATTTTCAACAAGAGGTAAGGTTATGAGGATAATTTCAGATTCACAAGAGGTCGAATCAGACTATTCTAATATATCTAATAGATGGTTAACTAAAATTAGCTTTGTAGTAACTCAAGTAGAGAAGGATATGATACGACGTGAAGATTTTGATAGCCTTTATCTTAACTATAAAAATAAATCATTACCCCTAAAAGAATAATAGATTAAAAACAATATGACACTTCCAAAATTTATCTTAGGTGATAACACTAATTACCCCAACGCTATATTTGTAATTCATACAGAATTTCCAAGATTCATTATTAATTTAGAAAATGATGAGGTGGAGTGGTTTGAAGATTTCGATGCAGAAGACCAAAAAGAATTGGCTACTGAGACTGAAAACGCAATAAATTCGGCTACTGCGTTTTACGATAGTGAAATCGAAAAATACGATGCTTAATTTATAGTTATGATAGACCAGCTTTTACAGTACGATGAGGCTCTTTTTCTTTTCTTTAATAGCTTAGGAACACCGCAATGGGATAGCTTGTGGTTAATTATTACCCATAAGTTAAGTTTTATTCCGTTGTATGCGCTATTGTTATTTTTAATTTATAAGAAGTTTGGGCTTAAGTCTCTTTTAGTGTTTGTAGTGGTTATTGCACTAATGATTACGTTTACCGATCAAATTACCAATGTATTTAAAAGAGGGTTTCAAAGGCCCAGACCTTGTGGAGTCCAAGACATTGCAGATCAAATGCGATTTATAGCAGTGCGCTGCGGTAAATATGGCTTTTTTTCTGGGCATTCTTCTAATTCTATGGCTGCAGCAATTTTTGCAGGATTATTATTAAAACCTTACTTCAAAAATTTAATCTACATACTTGTTTTGTGGAGTATTATTGTAGCTTATAGTCGTATTTATGTTGGGGTGCATTATCCTTTAGACATTTTATGCGGGATGACCTTTGGAGCTTTTTCAGGATTTTTATTTTATAAATTAGGCCTCTTTTGCAAGGCGCGTTTTGTAAAGGTTAAGTAAATAGTGTATTGCAGTAGAGGTTGAAATAGTATTATCATGAACCTTTTTTAGCTGTTGTTGTACTGCAATTTTAATTTTAGGATCATTAAAAAAACGACTATTAAGCTCTTGTTTGATTGCATTTGTAACTGCTAAGGTGCTTTGTGATTTTCGTTTGGTTTCGAAATAATTATTGTCTTTAGTGTGCTTTACGTAACCTAATATCAATTCCCAAACTTCGCGAATGCCTTTTTGTTCTAAGGCACTAGCCAAAATGATTTTAAGGTCCCATCCCGAAGCTTTTTTCGGGTTTAGTTGTAAAGCTAGTTCAAGTTCATTTTTAGCCTGCTTGGCAAGCATCGTATTTTGACCATCTGCTTTATGAATTACAATGGCATCTGCCAGTTCAATAACACCACGTTTCATAGCTTGTAAAGCATCTCCAGTTCCAGCAAGTTTTAGGGGTAAAAAGAAATCGGTCATATTGTAAACATCTGTTTCGCTTTGGCCTACACCAACGGTTTCTACAATTATGATGTCGAAACCAGCAGCTTCACATATTGTGATGGTATCTCTTGTTTTTCGAGCAACGCCTCCTAAGGTATCACCAGTGGCAGAGGGTCTTATAAATGCGTTAGTATGGCTGGCCAAGTTTGGCATACGCGTTTTATCACCAAGGATACTGCCTTTAGATAAGGCGCTGCTGGGATCTATGGTAAGTACAGCCACACGGTTTCCTAATTGAATTAAAAGCATACCTAAAGCTTCAATAAAAGTACTTTTACCTACACCAGGTATACCAGTAATACCTATACGAATAGAGGCATTGGCATGTGGCAAACATCGCTCTAAAATTGTATGAGCATCGTTTCGATGGGCTGGGTTCGTGCTTTCTATTCTTGTTATAGCACGTCCTAAAAGACCAATATCTTTTTTTAAAATACCTTTAACTAAAGCATCTGCGCTAATAGAAGTCCTTGATTTAAACTTAGTCTTGTTTATAGAACTAGACTGAGGCGCTTTAGAGTGTAAAGTACTCTCTTTTGGTGTTGCGTTTTTGTCGTTTTTTGTCAATTCTTTACTGCTAAGGTTCTAGCTCAAAGATACAGCTTTAAGTGTTTTAGACGTTTTGGATTTAGCGTAAAGGAATTTTTACACGAACATTATCCCATGCCATTGTCATGAAAAGTTGATCTGTAGAATTGTCGAAAGCTATAGTGAATTGTTCTACAATTGTATTTAAGTGTTCTACAGGAGCAATACAATTTACAACATCGAATTCTGGTTGTCGCATGGGTTCTAGGGTTTCATGATCGACACCCCAAGGGTACTGTTTGGCATTAAAAATAACAGACCAGGCTGTGTCATTAGGAATGGTCCATAGGGTATATTTTCCAGCAGCTAATGTGGTTTCATTAATGTTAAGGGCCTTATTTGTTTGGAATGTTGTGGCTTCATTAGCGCCAGTACGCCATACTTTATCATAAGGGACTAAGGCTCCAAATATTTGGCGTTCTCGTTTTGAAGGTCTATTGTAAAACACATTTAATTTTAAATCGTCTACTTTAAAAGCTACATTTTTCTTAGGACTTTTACGCTTTTGTAACCCATCATTTAAATACGAATAGCCAAATACACCAATAGCAGCTATCACTAATATTAAAATGAGGCGTTTTAAAAAAGTGTTCATACGAGAGCGTTTTTTACGATATAAAGATACTTTAATTCGTTAGTCTTTATAAAATTGAAACGTATATTTTTTAGGTTTTGTTATATTAGAATTTAAAAGATGAATTTTATTTTTTTTGAAGAATTTTTAACTAAAGAATCCCAATATTCTCAATATTGGGAGTCTTTAATTTTATTTTTAAGTAATGAACTCATCTTGAGGTTTTCTATTTCCTAAAAAATGGCTGAAATTCACCCA
>CAZLTR010000209.1:0-6114 GCA_964562415.1 uncultured Hyunsoonleella sp.
TTAAATCTGCTCCTAAAATATTAGAACGGTATAAGAATAATTCAACTTGATTGTCATTTAACGCTGCAGCTTTTTCGTCGTCCCACAGGTAATCAACGTATTTAAAAGTCTTCGTGATGTTTTCCATTGTTTATTATAAATAAAATATTGCCCCAAATATAAATTAGACGCATAAAATCTGTATCCTGTACTGTACTGCAAAAAAGGTCTCAAAATATAAAAAAACCAAAAGCTTAACTTTTAGAAAACATTTTCTTCAATTCAAGTACAGATTATCAAAATATTGCTATTTTTATTAGGGTTAAAGTTTGAATTTCGTAAATATAGCTTTTTATTTTTTTAAAATTTCTTAACATTAATTTAATGTAAGAAAAACTTGTTTTATTTCCTTCTAACATCTATAATTTCAAAGTTCTTTTTTTTGAAATTTTAACTTTTAAAAAACTGATATTTAGAGCGCTTTATCAAAAAAAAGAAAGAAAAACTCACAAAAACACTGAAAAACAAAGGGTTACACCCTAAATTATATTCTATTTATATTTTTCAATATTAATATCCTTCTTTAAATTTGTCGGAACTACTAAAATACCAGTTCATTTTAAACAAATTTCCCTAATAATGATGAAGTTTATAAAAATTGATGAAGACTCTAGGATACCTAAATACCAACAAATTATAGATTCTATCATTCACAACATCTCCATTGGCAATCTTACTATAGATCAAAAAATTCCATCTATCAACATGTTTAGTGAGGAATTTTACCTCTCGAGAGATACTGTAGAGAAAGCCTATGGCATTCTAAAAGAGCGTAACATTATCACCTCCATTAGAGGCAAAGGCTTTTACATCTCCAGAACAAAATTAATCTCTAAGGTTAACATCTTATTTTTAGTTAACAAGTTGAGTACTTATAAACTAAGAACTTACAATCATTTTATAGATGCTATTGGCGCTAATTCGCATACCGACTTACACATATACCACTGTAGTGAAACACTATTTTTAAACTTGTTGAATAAAAACAAATCGGCTTACGATTATTTTATCATCATGCCGCATTTTAAAACCGAAGGTTTAAAACATGTTAGCTTTACCGAAAAAGTGGTTGAAGCTATAAAAAGCATTCCTCGAAATAAACTTATCATACTAGACAATATAAAGCCTAATATTGAGGGCAGTCTAAGAGAGATTTATCAGGATTTTGAAAATGACATATACGATGCTTTAAAATCTGGCCTCTCTAAGATAGAGAAGTACAAAAAAATAATGCTCATTTATCCTAACAAATCAGTATACCCCTACCCTAGACGAATTTTACACGGATTTAGAAAATTTTGCGCCGAGCACCAATTAGATTTTGAAGTTCTAGACAAAATTTACGATGATATGATTCTTAAAAAAGGCGACTTATTCATTACTATAGAAGAATCGGATTTGGTTAACCTTGTAAAACAAGTAAGAGAAGATGAATTTAAAATAGGGGAAGATATTGGTATCATATCTTACAACGATACTCCGCTTAAAGAACTTTTAGGAATCACAGTAATGTCTACAGATTTTAAAATTATGGGAGAAACTGCAGCACATATGATCTTAAACAAAGAAACAGGTCAAGTTAAAGTCCCTTTCAATTTTATAGAGCGGGACTCGTTATAAACTCAAAAAAAGCGATACTTACTGAAGCATTAGTTTTTAATCTTCATTAGGTAAGATTATGTACTGGCACTATGCTCTATACACCTTACGCATACTCATCTATCCATTAAATCCTAATAAGAACTAGATCTAAAAATATTGAAGATGCGTGTTATTAGAGTTAGGTTACGCCCTAAATGACACATTATTATAAAAATTTAAAAAAAACATATCTTATTAAGAAACGAAAAAGGTCGCTATTAATGTTTAGCGACCTCTTATCGAATTACAAAATCGTTTTAAATACTATTGAATTATAAGTTTAGACACTAATAGCTCCTTAAAATCGTCATTACTGGCAACTTCAATAAAGTATATACCACTACCTAAATTGGCTTGTGCTGTTGTTATTTTTAAGTTTTCTTCTGCTATACTATCTTGGTACACTTTTCGTCCTTTTAAATCTGTAATTGTTACAATACCACTAGAAACCCCTTTGGTGCTAATGGTAAAACTAGCGTTTGCGGGATTTGGAAAAACACGAATAGCTTTAGCAGTTACATCCAAATTAACTGTTTTATTCCCTATTTGTTTTCCGCTAAAACTTGTGCCTTTACTAAAGGTTGCATCCATAGTACAATCTACTTCGGTAAACTCATTATCGCCACCATAACCTTCAACTTTTAAGGATACCTCAAAAAGATCTCCTAACGTATAATCTTTACCTTCTTTTGCCCACTCGGTAAAATGTGTCCCCATATCTATAGTTCCCATAGACACTAAAGGCGCTCCCGATTTTCCACTTGCTCTATTTGGTTTTGCTCTTACGGCTTTAATTTGTATAAATTCTAAATCTTTATCAGCATAAACTGTAGGCCCTGTACGCTTATCTAACCATAACTCATACGCTCTATTGTTCGCTGTATAACTTCGTATAAAATCCATACCAAAAGTTGCATTTGTTTTATTGTTGTAATCTTCTACAACATAATACTCTACAATAGTTTTATCCCCAGTAGCTTCTCGCCACCAACCGTAGCCTCCCCAAAAACTATTTCCTAGGAGTTTACGTTCTGTATACTTATATGTTATTTTTGTATTTGAACTCCCTGGCCTTACAGCCTCTCTTGCTAGAGCATTAAAAACATTACTCCACTTCGCAGAGAACGTTTTATTACTCTTCACTGTTATTTCTGCATCAGACGCACAATTTTCATCTCTATCTTGCCACAACTCAAAAACCGAACTGCCCACTTTTACTGTTGCTTGCCTATCTGTAAATTTTTCACTCGTAGTCTTTTCCGATTTTGTAGTTTCTTTTATAGTTGTACTAGTCTGGCTAAACCTTATTTTCTCAGGTATACACGCTTCTTCTTTTTCTTGAGCACCTGCTGTTACAGCCATTAACATTGCTGATAACAAAAGTAACTCCGTCTTTCTTCTTTTTAAAAAAAATAGTTTCATAATTAGTTTGTTTTTTCTGTTAATTTAATTTGTTTAAATAATCTAGAGTGTCTTTTTTTAATACTTTCATGTGCTAAACCACAATTAAAAAGCGCATTAAAAAAACAACAATACTTATAAATATGTACGACAAAACAACATTTAAAAAGAATTAAAACTTTCACTTTAACTTATTGATACTTACATTTTTTAACTATAAATATCTCTATTTTTATTATGAAAAAAAACGCCTAAAACAAACTAATAACAAGAGTACAAATGACCTTTAAGATGACCGAAAGTATGGTCTACACAAATTATTGCTCCTTTCAAAAAGAAAATTAGCACATTAAAAACAATAACATTTCATTAAAGCATATACAAGGTTTCTACTTTACTTTTTTAACATTGTTAAACCTGTACCATCACAAGTGTTATACTCATAGCATTTACTACAGTCAATAGTCACAGCCCTCTTAAATAAGATTGAAAACTTTACTTTATCTTAAACTAAACTGGGATAAAACAGGTCTTTCTAACGTGTATTATTAATACCATAGATTATGTTTTAATAACCTATTCTAGTTTAAAACTATTACAAGCCTAAACTTTGCCATATGTTCTATGTTTCACCAAAGTAGTGCTAATGCAAAACTTGAAAACTTTTAAATGCATCATATTTTTCAACCTTTATAACAGTCCTTAATTATATAATTAGGACTAAAACTTAGCGCATATAGCTTTTATAAAAACAGTTTAAACCTTCTAACACTATAGCTTTATCTTTATACTTTAGAGTTTCGCCTTCGCCTATATATATACTTTTTAAATCACCTTCTTCATTGAGTGTTAGTACAGCATAAGTTCCTTTAAAGTATAAACTTAAACGCTCGCTTTGAAATACTTCATTTTCTAATTGGGTTATAACATACTGAGTCAACATACCATTTGGTGTATTGCTCTTAATTTCTAAACCTTTGTAAACACCGTTTTGCTCTAATTTCGAAACAGACTGGATTGTTGGGGTTTCCCTTGCACCATAGGGTTCATAAACAACTACAAAAGGCATCTCCCAAGCAGGTCCTTTGTGTCGTATCACCAATGTAGGTGTTGGCAAAGTAGTGTAAGGTACTGGAGCCTGAAATGTATGCGGTGCTTTTACCTGTGTGTACTCTCGTCCTTTAAAACCCAGAATGTGCAACTGCATTGCTGCTGCTCCCGTTGCTAATTGCTGGGTATGAAATGTTGCTTTTACCGTTTTATCATAGGCTTGAGATGTTTTAACGGCTTCGAAAAAATGCCACCCTGGATGTCTAAAGCTACGTCTGGTCCATTCTAAATTGGCATTTGCTTTATATCGTTCTGGTGTATCTTCCAGTTTAATATCTATATTTTCTATCTGCAATGTATCTGCAATATTGTGATACAAAAAGTCGTGGTATTCGTTGGGTAATGCCGATTTAGAACGAAACACATCGACATAATACCCTGTAGTTGGTGATGTCCTAATTAAAGCTAAAGTACGCTCTTGTGTAGCTTCTGCTCCCGTTCCTGCCGTATCTTCAAAACTAGTTTGACTAAACGAGTGGTTAGGCGATAGGCCTTCGTCTCCTACTTTAGGTTCCATAGCAAGCAACTGCACTGTATTTATCCCTAAATTAGACCAGCCACCTTCGCCTTGAGAGGCGCCATTTACGATCACCGTATTGTGTGCCGCGAAAATTCTAGAGTAATTTTCATGTATATCCTTTGCGTATTTACCTCTTCCATTATCAACACCTAAAACCTGACCTTCGCCGTACAATTCTATATTCATCCCTTCGGCATGCCCATGTACCATGTGTGCGCCTCCTACAAAACACATCAAACCGTCTTTTGCCTTACCGGTTTTGCTTAAATTACGCTGCATGACAATCCCTGCGTGGTATACGCGATCGGTTCTCGGTAATTTCAAAGGCGCTACTTTTTCGGTATGAGGAGCATCATACCAAAATAAAGCTTCCATCCCAAAACGGGCATATGTTTTGTCTTGTTGGGCACGTGCAATAAGCGGTTTCAATTTCGCTTGAAGTGCTTCTAGCCCTTCCATTTTGGCCAGTAAGTAAGCATCCTCGTAAGCATCATAAGGTGCGTGTCCAAAACGTTTTCCGTCTCCCCAACGTACCAATTCTCCATTAGGGTACTTAAAATAATCTAACCGTGGCAATGCATGCAATATGTTCTCATACGTTTTACCCAATTGCAATTCTGGTTTGTATTTATTCACAACCAACATCAGTCGTGTTAAAATTACAGTGACATGATTTAAGTATTGTGAGGTTTCTGGCCAGATATCACCTTTGTCCTTGTAGTTTTTCGCCATCACATCAAGGGCATCTTGGTTTGCTGTACTCTCCGTTAAAAAGTAAGACAGATAGCGCTCTCGTTCCTCAGGATTGTCCATAGCCAAAGCGTTATAGACTAAACTTGGCGCTTCTAAAACAGGGTGATTGGAATTGATTTGTCCGTAATTTACAGAGATGTCGATGTACGTTTTAAAAACCTGCTGGGCTTCTGCTATAGGAAAATCTACAGTGGTTTGCTGTACAATATCAAAGGGCTGCCCGCCTTCATAAAGATAGGGCGCTATAAAATCGTAAATTAAAGGCAGCTTATCGCCTATAACACGTACTTCTCTAAAGCCATCATACGGAAAAAGCCATCCGCCCCTACCGTGCCATTCTGAAAGTTTGGTTTTTTGCACAGATTTTACAAAGGCATATAAAATACTACTGGCCACATAGGCGTAGCGCTCATCCTGAGACAGGTAATACATCGCACTACAGTCTAAGGCCACCTGAAGATAGGTTTTTAAAAGCTCTGCGGGCTCCCATTCTTCTGCCGTGGCATTATCCAAATTTTTGTGAACACCATCTTCTACATGATCGGTTTGATGAAAAGGTGGGTAGGTGTTTTTAGAAGCTTCGACCCAATTAAACGGTAATTGCTTTATGTAATCTGTAGGGTTGTTATAAAACGCCTTTACATGGGGTT
>CAZLTR010000210.1:0-6035 GCA_964562415.1 uncultured Hyunsoonleella sp.
TGTTTCGCGTAACCCTAATTTTTTTATATGAGTCAAGATATAAACATAAAGATAACAGATAGAGATGGTGTCACACACGATATTGTAGCACCTACAGATATGGCTATGAATTTAATGGAGGTGGTGCGTTCTTACGAACTGGCTCCAGAAGGGACTATAGGCGTTTGTGGTGGTATGGCCATGTGTGCATCTTGCCAATGTTATGTGCTTAGTGATACCGAATTGCCAGAGATGGGTGATGATGAAGAAGCGATGTTGTCTGAAGCTTTTGATGTTAAAGATAGTAGCCGCCTAGGGTGTCAAATTCAAATGACGCCAGAAATGGAAGGACTAGAAGTATAATTAGCACCAGAGAGTTAAGAGCACTTTTTGGGTATTGCTCTAGTGTAAAGCCTACCACCATACTAGAAATACTTTCTGTATAACGCCAGTGTTGTGTTTTATCCAAAGCAGTATAGAGTAGTGTTGGTCTAGATCTGGAGCCGTTAGCGCTTTAATAGCATTGAAATCTATCCAGTTAACATGAGTATGTGGGGTGATTAACCAGTCTTTTTTAGTTGGCCTGTAGAATTTACAAGCTGTAAATTCCAGAAATTCAATTTGAGATACATAGTAGCCCACAACACAAGCAGCATGTAGTGTTTTTAAAACTGTTTTCTGGGCGGTGTAAGGTAAAAACAATTGCGCTTTAAAGTAAACTTCTTGCGTGATCTGTTCAGCATTGAGCTGTAGCGCTTTTAAATAAGGCATGCAGGCCTCGGTTTTTAGCAAGGGCAGCTGCTTGTCTCTTAACTTTTCAAGTTTTTCAATAAGTGTGTCTTTTCGATTAGGACCAATACAGTGTGCAATTTCAGAAGCACCTACTTTAGGGTCGTATACATAAAATTTATAAATAATTTCTAAATGAACAGGTGTGCCATCTTTTAAGAGGATGCAATCCAGTTCACCTAAGGTGTGTTTGTGTTGTTGAATTTGAATGTTTTCAGCCAAAACACTAATGTTTTTCGTTTGGTTAAGTTGAAATGTTACCAAGCGTTCTACATATTTGCCTAAACGAAGACTGGGATCTACTGTAATAGAAATCGCAGAATACGTTACAGGGATTTTAAATGGTTGTAAACCTAATAGAGGCGCATTTTGCCATAACACGGGAGTGTTTAAAAAACCTTCGTATCTTTTTTGAAGAGTAATGGCGTCTGTAAAATGATTCAAGAGCGTGTTTGTAAGTGGTTATGATATGCCGATAGTTCCCGAGGGCCTTCTAAAACAACGCGTACAATTTGTAAAGTACCATCATTTCGCGTGGCAATGTGCCACTTTATGAGCGTGATAGTGCCATTTTCAATTTCCATACCTGTAATACATCTGGGATGTACACAGCTCCCATCGTTAAAAAAGGGAATGTCATTAGGTTTAGGGAACCGCGGTCTGTGCGTATGCCCCGTAATGGTAAACCTATTGTTGTGCACTGCAATCCATTTCTTGGTACGCCGTTCTACTTTAATCAATTCAGTGTAGTTTTTAGCAGGGCTTGTAGGGTCTGCAATGCCCATGACGTTTAATGGTTTCCAAAGGATGCGTACCATAAAACGGCTCCATTTCCAAAATAGAAAATTCCACCAATCGGCTTGATGGCCATGGGTGAGAAACAATTCTTGTGCAGATGTGCGGTGTTTTAAAACAAGCCCTTCATGGTAGATTAGGTCTTTAAAAAGCGTAGCATCTTTTCCTGTTTTAGGATCGAAATACGTACTTAAATGCTTTTTAACGTAATTCGGGTTTCTATACACCATGTCATGATTGCCCCAAATCATATGCAAACGCCTTTCTTCGTGAAAACGTTTAAGCAGTAGGTACACATTTTTGTGTGCATTAAATAGGGAAGTGAAAGACAGGTTTTCCCATAATTCATCACCATCACCCAATTCGCAGTACTGAAACCCTTCATTGTAGTAGTGGGTGAGCGCATGGGCGTAAATATTTCGGTTGTTTGCGAAATCGTCTGCAAAACTATTATCACCTCGGTGGCAATCACTAAATATGACAAACTTACTAGAATCATCAAAGGGAATGATTTTAGCAGTCGCGTACGCCTTATCTAATCTTTTTTTGGAGGAAAACATAAAGTAAATGTAACTAAAAAAAGTGTTTCAAAGGGCAAAGTCTGTTTGGAGATCAACTTAAGTGTTAGGCTTTGGGTACAACCTTGCAAATGCCATAAACAAAGCGGCTACTTTAAGTTAAAAACAAGACTTGTGTGACGGTTGTTCGAACTAGAGTATGGCTACTTAAATGCGTTTAAGCCTGTAATGTCAAGCCCAGTAATAAGTAAATGAATGTCGTGTGTGCCCTCGTAGGTAATAACACTTTCTAGGTTCATGGCATGCCGCATAATGCTGTAAGCACCACTAATGCCCATAGCACCTAGAATTTGTCGTGACTCTCTTGCGATATCTAACGCCATAGCGACATTATTGCGTTTAGCCATGGAAATCTGCGCCGATGTGGCTTTATCTTCATTTTTAAGGACACCTAAACGCCAAGTGAGTAATTGGGCTTTAGTGATTTCTGTAATCATTTCGGCTAATTTTTTTTGCTGCAATTGAAATTGCCCTATAGGTTTTCCAAATTGTTTGCGTTCTTTGCTGTAGCGCAATGCTGTGTCGTAACAGTCCATAGCAGCACCAATAGCGCCCCAAGCAATGCCATAACGCGCAGAATCTAAACATTGCAACGGTGCTCCTAAACCTGATTTGTTAGGAAGTAAATTGGCCTTTGGGACTTTAACATTATCAAAAATAAGCTCACCAGTTGCAGAAGCACGTAAAGACCATTTGTGTTGCGTTTCTGGTGTTGAAAAGCCTTCCATACCGCGTTCTACGATCAAGCCATGAATTCGTCCTACTTCATTTTTAGCCCAAACCACAGCAATTTGAGCAAAAGGCGCATTGCTAATCCACATTTTAGCACCGTTTAAAAGGTAATGATCTCCCATATCTTTGTAATGTGTTGTCATGCCATTAGGGTTGCTCCCATGATCGGGTTCTGTAAGACCAAAGGCGCCGAGCCATTCACCACTTGCTAATTTAGGGAGGTATTTTTGGCGTTGTTCTGCGGTGCCATATTTCCAAATAGGATACATCACTAACGACGACTGTACAGAGGCGGTAGATCTAATACCAGAATCGCCACGTTCTAACTCCTGCATGATAAGTCCATAGCTAATTTGATCTAAACCTGCACCACCATAAGTGCTTGGGATGTAAGCTCCAAAGGCACCAACATCTGCCATGCCCTTTATAAGGTGTTTAGGGAATTCTGAGTTTTGCGCGCAGGTTTCTATAATTGGTGAGATATGGCGTTTTACCCAAGTTCTTGTGGTGGCTCTCACCAATTTGTGTTCTTCTGTTAAAAGGGCATCTACATTGTAATAGTCAGGGGCTTCAAAATTATCGGGGTGCATGGTATATAGGTTTAAATCTCTATACCCAAATTTAAAGAATGTTTACAGAAACTTTTAGAAGTTAAGGTAAAAATCTTTAGTTAGGCTCCTGTAGGCATCAGTATATACATGCCTGTCTGTTTCAATAATTAAAGTATTTGTTTCTATCTTAGAAGTTTTACGCGTAAATTCAATAAGACTTCTTTTTACAGGAGCATCAGGGTGGCCTTTCACATGCGTTATTCTGTTGAGGTATAATTGTTGCTTTTTTGCAAGGGCCATAAAATGAGCTTCTTCTTTATAAGGTATGATTGTAGAGAAGCTCCCGTTTTTGGAAAGCAATTGCTCAACACTTTCTAATAGATGTTGAAAAGGCATGGCGTCTTGAAAACGGGCTACAGCTCTTTGGGTGTTTTTAGATTTTGAGTCTTCAGAATAGAAGGGAGGGTTGCAAACAATACAATCGTAAGATGCTTCTATTTCTTCGGTGAATTCTTTTAAATCGGCATGATAGCAGAATAAACGGTCACCCCATGGCGATTGCTCAAAATTATCAACACATTCTTCGTAAGCGGGAGCGTCGATCTCTAAAGCATCGATAATTTCAGCAGCGCTTCTTTGTGCAAGCATTAAGGCAATAACGCCTGTACCTGCCCCAATATCTAGTATAGAAAACGGTTGAGGAGTTACAGTTGTCCAAGCTCCTAATAGGACACCATCTGTGCCTATTTTCATGGCAGAATGCTCTTGTTTTACAGAAAATTCTTTAAATTTAAATACTGAAGCCATTAGAGAATTAAGTTTTGTTTAAGGTTTGTTTAAGTGTTATGTTTTGCTGTAAACCGTTAAAATTTAGCGTAAAACAACAAATTTAACGTCTTGTAATGTGACAATATGAAAAAAAAATTGTATTTTGTTTAGCCTTTATTTTTGAGTTTTAAACAGCAAGCCATCCATTGCGCTAAAATACAATAGTCATGACAGAATTACACCAAAAAGTAGATCAGCTTAACAATCTTTTAGTTATAAATTACGCTACAGAACGTGTCTACTTAGATGCTTTTGAAGCAACAACAGATCCAGAACTTAAACACTTTTTTAAAGCACGAGCATTTCAAAGGAATGAGTTTTGTAGATTTTTGGCAGCAGAGATCAGAAATTTAGGAAGTACACCAATGTTAACCGATGTTGCTGAAACGAATTTAAGGCAAAGTTTGCCAGATCTAAGCAAGGTGTTGGCCTCTAAGAATTTAAAAGTTCTGTTTGTGGAAATTAATAAACTTAAGCTTGCGTGTTTAATGCATTATAATAAAGTTTTAGCTAATTTAGATTTATCTCATAGTATTGTGGAGCTGCTTGAACGTCAAAAGCAAGCCATTTCTACATCTCTAAGTGCGTTAGCGCGGGAAGATCGTCTTTCTGTAGGGTAAAAGGAAGAAGATATTTCTGGTATAATTAGTTAAGAGCGATTACAGGTAGTCTACACGATGTCTCTTGCTAAGGTTAAATTTATAAATAAAGGTCAATTAGCCCTTCAGGCGTATTTACTAGTATAGTTTTAGAGTTACGGTCCACTTTAACGATAAATTCATCATTCATGGGGATGAGTATTTCTACACCATCGCGGTCTATTTCAAATAAGGCTTGTGCTGTAGAGTCGTTAATCCCTTTTATGGTGCCTACCGTTCCAAAATGCGTATCTGTAATGGTGAAACCAATAACTTCGTGAAAATAGAATTTATTGCCTTCTAGTTTAGGAAGGAGTTCTAGTGGTAAATACAAAGCACTCTTCATGATGGCATCAGCATCTGCTTCACTGTCCACCTCTTCAAACTTAACACGTAACAATTCAGATTTATGCAGTTGAGAACGTTCAATAAAAAAAGGGACCAAGTTATTGCGCAATTCTAAAAAAATAGCGTCTAAATGTTCGTAGAGTTCTGGCTGGTCTGTGTCTAGTTTTGCAAGAATTTCTCCCTTAAAACTATATTTTTTCACAATTTTACCTAAGTAAAAACAGTCTTCTTTTTTCATTGCAATACCCTATTATTTATCTCGCAAAGATAGGAATCTTAATCATAAGCCCTAGCGTGCCAGACGTAAACTTAATAGAAGATGGCATAAGAGGCTGTTGGTGTTTTTTTATGATGTTACACGTGTATTTTAAGAGTTTATTGCAATAAAAAACTCCGATGGGTGACCATCGGAGTTTGAAAGTATAAAAAATTAATTTTTATTCTTCTTCGTTAGAAGCTTCTGCATCGGCAGGGGCTTCTTCTTCAACAACAGGAGTAGCCGCAGCTATTCTAGCTTCATTTACTGCTTTTTCAGCAGCAAGAGCGTCAGCTTTCGCTTTCGCTTCTGCTTCAGATAAACCATCTGCTTTCGCTTGTACTTTCGCTGTCTTTTCTTCTAACCAAGCATTGAATTTTTCTTCTGCTTGCTCTTCAGTTAAAGCCCCTTTTCTAACACCACCTACTAAGTGATTTTTTAGTAAAGCGCCTTTGTAAGACAATAAGTTTTTTGCAGTATCAGTTGGTTGCGCACCATTCTGTAACCATTTTACAGCACCGTCAACGTTTAATTCAACAGT
>CAZLTR010000211.1:0-6024 GCA_964562415.1 uncultured Hyunsoonleella sp.
AAAACTAATTTAGTATTGATTAATGATTTTATTCAAATAAATTAAAAATAGCGCATTGGAACAATGGGCTAATTGCAGATTTAAAGACTACTATTACAAATCAGGCGTACTTAGACAAGAAGGCGATTATCAAAATGGTAAAAAAGAGGGCGAATGATGCTATTTACCAATTATATGTAGAAGAGGCCGTTGCGGGAATGGTTAAGGGACCTCAAAAAGAAATGTTTAAAAATGCTTTAAACAGCAACCCCATGCCCTTTTTTGTGGCACACGAATTGATGCACTGTATGGGGTTACACCATAGTTTTGATAACAATAGCTTGCATACTTTTAAAATTGGTCAAACCGAAAACATCATGGACTATTCCCACATACCTACTTACGCAGTACCTAATGGCACCTTAACCCAAATAAGTACCTGGAAGTGGCAATGGGACATCTTAAAAAACAGTAATGAAAAAGAAACTTGATTATGAAACTACTGCTACAACTCTATTTAGTATTATGCTTAACCAATTGTAATGCGCAAACTCCAAAATCTAAAAAAATGCAATTAAACGATAAAGATTTCAAAGCCCAAGGCTATCAAATTAAAACAAAAGACACCATTTTTATGAAGGATGGGAAATTAGATATTGCCAGACTGGAGAAAGTAGGTTCTAGTGGAAGCTCAAAACCACCTTATTACCAGTACGAAGCCTATCTAAAAGATATATATATATATATATATGGTAGTATAAAAAGTGGCTTTGGTAAGACGATCAAATTAAAACCTGAAGACGACTTTAGATATGGATTTAGCTATTATCCGTCGGGAGAATTAAAAGGTTATGGTATTGAATATCCTAATAGTTTCAAAAAAGGTGTTTGGTACGACTATGATATCGATGGGAAAATCATTAAAGATGAAAACTACGATGCCCCTTATGAATTTAGCTGGGAAGATGTAAAGGAGTTTTTAAGAAAAGAAAATATTAAAAAAGAAAACCTAAAAAACATTTATAGGGGCGCATTAGATGGTGTTCATGGATGGGAAATTATATATACACCAAAAGAATTCCAAAACTCAAACCAAGTGAAAGTATTGACATTAGATCCTAAAACTGGAGCTGTAGTAAAAACAGAAACTAGGGACATGACACGGCATTTAGATTAGAATAAGGTGTATTACGCTAAGTGAAAAATAATTTATAAGCATGCCATTGCATACCACATGCCTATTTCTAAAGTAAGCTTAGAGTTGCAACCCGCCATTTTGAGGCAGCAAAAAACGACTTACCACTATTTTTACGACAGCCATAGTACCAGTTGCACATCAAAGTTTTCGTCTGAAAGTAAAGCTTTTTTATGAGATGTTCTTATGGCGATAAAAACCATATAAGTTCCGCTAAGTAGTACAGATAATTTTCAACAGTATCTAGAGGTTGGGTAATACAAGTAGCTGAGATGTACCAGTAGCAAAAGAGATACTAAAAACTTGTAAGTATTTAGTATCTTAGAACTTCTAAAACTTTAGTGTGAGATGGCAGAGAACAGAGAATTAGAACTCGCTTGGCAATTTATAAATAGAACCAATCGCTCGTTGTTTTTAACAGGAAAAGCGGGGACAGGTAAGACGACGTTTTTACATCGTTTAAAGCAAGAGAGTTTAAAACGTATGGTAGTCGTTGCACCAACAGGTGTTGCAGCTATTAATGCCAGAGGGACTACGATACATTCTTTTTTTCAAATGCCTTTCGGGCCTATTTTACCAGATACAAATTTAAATGCCAATACTGGGTTTAACCGAAAGTTTAGTAAAACTAAAATTAATATTATTAAATCGATGGACTTGTTGGTTATTGATGAGATTAGTATGGTACGTGCAGATTTACTAGATGGTATTGATAAAACACTACGTCGTTTTAGAGATCGTAATAAAGTTTTTGGAGGCGTACAATTGCTAATGATAGGCGATTTACAGCAATTATCTCCTGTAGTTAAGGAACAAGAATGGGAACTTTTAAAAACAGTTTATAAAAACGCTTTCTTTTTTAGTAGCAGGGCTTTTGAGACTTGTCAAGCCGTAACTATAGAATTAAAACACATTTATAGGCAAGATAATCCTACTTTTATAGAGATTTTAAATGCCATTAGAAATAATGCCCTTACAGATGCTATAGCACAGACTTTAAACGAACGTTATTTACCCGATTTTGTACCAGAGCCCGATTCTGGATATATTTCTTTAACAACGCATAACCATAAAGCCGAGGCAACAAATAACAGAGAACTTTCCAAACTAACAACAAAACCAAGAACCTATAAGGCAGAAATAGATGGGAAATTTCCAGAATATGCTTATCCCAATCCTGTGGCATTAGAGTTAAAGGTAGGGGCGCAAGTTATGTTTGTAAAAAACGATAGTAGCCCAGAAAAGCGGTATTACAATGGTAAAATAGGGAAAGTATTGCATTTAGATCAAGATGAGGTAGTTGTTCACTGTCCAGATGATGAGCACACCATAAATGTAACACCAGATATTTGGGAGAATATAAATTATGGGGTAGATGCAGAAACAAAAGCCATTACCGAAGAGCGTATTGGGAGTTACACACAAATACCTTTACGTTTGGCTTGGAGTATTACGATACATAAAAGCCAAGGTTTAACGTTTGAAAAAGCGATTATTGACGCTGGAGCTGCTTTTGCTCATGGGCAAACTTATGTGGCATTAAGCCGATGTAAAACATTAGAAGGTTTGGTCTTAAAAAGTAAAATAGCATCTCAACAGATTATTAACGACAGCAATGTACTAAAGTTTAATACAGATGCAGAAGAGAACGCGCCTGATGAAACTGTGCTTAAAGCTTCTCAAAAAGCATTTCAGTTAGACTGTATTGCAGAGATTTTTCAGTTTTATGCTTTTTTACATCCTTTAAATCGCATTTTAGATTTGTATTATAAAAATCGTACTGTAATTGAAGGGCCTGTAGAAACTACGTTCTTAGCCATAAAAGCCTGCATTACTAATTTTTTAAAAGTAGCTAACGGTTTTAACATTCAATTACAACAACTTTCTGAAAAAGAAGCTTTAGCAGCACAAAGTGCATTAATTCAAGAGCGGTTTTGTAAAGCCATTGCTTATTTTTCTAAAGAAGCCAACACCGAAATCCTACCTTTATTAAAAGCTTTTGGATTTACTACAGATAACCAAACTATAGGAGGGGAGTTAACGAAGCATTTGGATGCTTTCGAGGAATTATTGGCGGTAAAATTGCTTTACTTTGAAGGCTTGAAAACACAGTTTCATCCAGAAACCTTTTTGGAGTTGCGTGCTAAAGCTGTTTTTGAAGGCAAGAAAACGCCAAAACAGCCCCGAAAGACTATTATTGATGGCACCAGTCATGTTGCATTATTTGAGAAGTTACGTATTTTGAGAAATCAAATTGCTGAAGAAAAAGAGCTTGTTCACTATCAGGTGTTTACGCAAAAGGCTTTATATGCTATGTGCGAAAGTTTACCCATGAATACTACAGAGTTACTGAACATAAACGGTATGGGAAAAACACGTGTTGAAAAATATGGAACGGCTATATTACAAGTGATTCGTAATTATTGCGAGGCTAATGATATAGAGACTTCCATGGCAACCGAAATGTTTAATGCACCTGCATCTAAACGGCGCAAAGGAGATACTAAAAAGACATCTTTAGACTTATTTTTAGAAGGTAACTCTATTAAAACAATAGCCGAGAAGCGCGAATTGAATGCCAATACAATTTTTGGACATTTAGCGAGTTTTGTTTCTACAGGTGAAGTAAAAATTACCGATTTAATATCTAAAGACCATTATGAGACTTTGAAAACATTAATTCCTAAACAAAAATTTGAAAATTTATCAGATTTGAAGCACCAGCTAGAGGATGAATACAGTTATGGAGAATTGCGATTGGTATTAGAAGAATTGAAAAAATAATATTAAATTGCTTTTTCTCAAAAATGCACTATTTATTTTATAAACAAAACATATTTTCTAACTTTTAGAATGTAAGGATTCAATTAAGTTTGGACTAAATCATAATTCTGTTTGAAATTCAAATTATTTAGTTATTTTCGTATCCATGAATATTATCATCCAATCTACTTTAAAAACACTACAAAAATCAGAAATATTATTAGATCATCTTTCTAATACACAACTGTGCGATGCTTCAGTGCCTCCTTATTATTCAAGTATTGGATCGCACATTAGACATATTTTAGATTTTTATAATTGTATTTTCAGTGTAGATGCATCTCATAAAATTGATTTAACTGCTCGAAGTAGAGATAAATCTGTGGAAGCCGACTGTGATTGTGCTAAGCACTATTTAGAACAAACGGTTGAAAAGCTAAAGCGTATGGCACATTTGGATATGAATGCCACAGTAGTCGCTACAGATGATTTAGGTTTGGGTAAAACAGATATTACCTATACTTATGCAGCTCTATTAGCTCAAGCCAATAGCCATACCATTCATCACTATGCTATCATTAATTTTATTTTTGATACATTGGGTATTGTGATTGACGATCCAGAGTTTGGTTACAATCCTACAACCCCAAAACAGGTCTCTACCAAATAGGAAATACGTCTACTGATAGTATAGAACATATTGAGTTATTATTTTTTATTTAGAAATGTCTATTATTTCCAAATTTTGCTCAACGACTTGGTTTTTAGTCCTTTTTTCATTTGCTCTAATGTCAATAACTTTAGAGAGTTTTTCAATCAGTCCGTATTCACTTTCTTGTGATATAATTAAGTGAATTTTCTTTTCGCCCTTTTTACGGTTTTCAATCTCATTCAAATATATTCTCAGTAATTCTATTTTATAGCTTTCTTCCATTAATTCAAATTCTTCTATAATAATCAGTGAATTACTTTCAGAAATCCAATCCCAATGAAAGTCTAAAATTTGATTTCCATTATATACTTGGCTCGATACCAAGGTTTATATAATTTCTCTTTTTTTATAAATTCGTAATATTCATCAAATAGTTTCATATTTGAAGGAAAACGAATTATCTCGAAGTTGACTTCAACAATTAATTCGCTAATAAAATCCCGTCTTTCGATTTCAGATTTTCCGATAACCAAAAGATGTTTTTTATTAAGTATATTTTTAATTTTCTCAATCATTGTAAATGACTCACAAAGTAAATTATATGCTGTTTAGGGTAGAGAATAAGCAATGATCTTTCAGTTAAAGACTAAACTTGTTATATATAAAATATAAGGTTACATACGAGCAATCTAAATTAGAGTTGCAACGATACGTGTTTGATTGTTAATTATTTCTTACCAAACATGCTACTCATTATGGTTTTTATGCCTTTAAACACCATAAAGACAGCCATAGCACATATGGCACAACCAATTACTAGCAATGGTATATAGAGTTTATCGTCTGGTTTACTAAAAGCAAAACTAAGTAGTATTGGACCCATAAAGAGACTCATTAAGGCAAAAACTAAAGTTTTAATACCTTTAAAAAGTAGGGTTTTATCTGTTCTTTTTTCCATTCTTGTGATATTTTACAGCGTTTCTCACACTTTTATGTTCTTCCAATAAGTTTAAAGCATCTGCTTTAGGAAGGCCCGTAGCTTCCATAATCATTTTGGCTCCACGTTCTACTAATTTGTTATTACTTAGTTGCATGTCTACCATTTTATTCCCTTTAACATGACCTAATTGAATCATGGTAGCTGTGGTAATCATATTAAGTACAAGTTTTTGAGCAGTCCCAGCTTTCATTCTTGAGCTGCCTGTTACAAATTCTGGACCTACCACAACTTCAATAGGAAATTGAGCGACTTGCGCTAATGGACTGTTTGTATTACAGGTAATACAGCCAGTAGCAATTTTATGCGCGTTACATTGTTCTAAAGCTGCGATTACATAAGGAGTTGTACCTGAAGCAGCGATGCCTATAACAACATCTTTACTGCTAATATCATGGTTTTGTAAGTCTGTCCATCCTTGTTTGGTGGAGTCTTCCG
>CAZLTR010000212.1:0-5971 GCA_964562415.1 uncultured Hyunsoonleella sp.
TTTACTCTAAGATAAGACTTTTTACATAATTATGGGTGTTTACGGATATTCAATTTTTAAAAAGTGTATTAATAAGTATGGTCTTATATTCTTGTAGTAAAGAGGAATTTAAGGCTTCTGAAACAAATTTGAATGCTCCTATAAATTCAACATCAGGAAGAGATTTAAAACTAAGAGCAGCAGAAGTCTTTAACACTAAAGTAAGGGAAAAACTAGACGATCCTGAATTTTCAGCTAAAATTCAAGACAGCGAGGCGTTTACAAAGGCCTACGACGCTCAAATTACAGAGGATTCTAAATCTGGAAAGGGTGATTTGCCATTGCGAACTCTAAATATTGCGGTTACCATTATTCATGTGAATACGAGCCCTCCAACACAGCAAATAGTAAGGCAACAAATAGGAATCTTAAACAACGCTTTTGCGGGAAAACGCACTAATAGGTCCAGTGTGCCGCAACAGTTTAGAAGTGTTATAGCTGGAGATACGAGAATACAATTTGATTTGCAACGCATACGGTATAAGAAGATTTCAGAGCCTGTAACAGATGATCGTGATTTGTTTTCTGATGCTACAGGTGGCATGGATCCTCTTAATCCTGAAAATACAATTAATGTATATGTTTCTACATCAGATGAATTTGAGTTAGGAGTTATCTCAGGCTCTGCACAACTTCCAGGTTTTTCAAAACCTGCTAACGACCATATTTTTATAGATCTTGTGGCATTTGGTACCAATACTAACGATCCTTTTACAGATTCGGGAGAGACTTTGGTACATGAAATGGGACATTATTTAAATTTACACCATCTACCAGGACCGCCTAATACTGCAGGGTGTCGTGCAGACGATTTTGTGGGAGATACACCAAACGGATCAAAACTGTATCTCTTGTCAGAAAGCGAAGCGATTTTAGGAGAGACAACAACATCTTGTGGTTCTCAAGATATGTTTTTTAATTTTATGGGGAATTCTGCAGATAGTGTTTTAGAAATGTTTACCGTTGGGCAGCGTAATAGAATGCGAGCTACATTAGAACCTGGAGGCTCTAGACATAATTTTGTACAAGTGAGTAGCTAATAATGGTTAGAGGCTTAAGTGCTTATAAATTGAAAAAAGTTTAAATAACTTTTGTAATACAAACGCAATCCTATTTTGGGTTGCGTTTGTTGTTTAATTATAAATCTTAATTAGTAAAGTTGTATGTATTCTTTAAAATACTTTCCTTAAGTTTGATTATAAATAGGACGCCATGCCAAAATCAGCCCAAAATAAAGCCCTTACACCTGCTCAAGAAGAAAAAGCACTTCGTATAAAGGCGCCTGCAACCAATTCAGCAGGCTTAGGAGGACTTAAAGCTACTACGACACATGCTTTAAAGTATATGAAGCCAGAGCATATTTTAAAAATCACACAAAATATCAATCAAAAGGGTGGGTTTGATTGTCCAGGTTGCGCTTGGCCAGATCCAGATGACGACCGTTCAGCATTAGGAGAATATTGTGAAAATGGGATTAAAGCTATGGCAGAGGAAATGCAAAAGCAAACCATAGATGCTGCTTTTTTTAAAACACATAGTGTAGATGCCTTAGCAGGTTGGACGGACTTTGAAATTGGAAAATCGGGACGTTTAACCGCTCCTATGTATTTGCCAGAAGGCGGGACACATTACCAGCCCATTTCTTGGGAGGCTGCTTTTAAAAAGGTAGGCACGCACCTTAACGCTTTAGCTCATCCCGATGAAGCCGCTTTTTACACTTCAGGGCGTACGACTAATGAAGCTGCATTTTTATACCAACTCTTTGTTAGGGAGTTTGGCACCTCTAACCTCCCAGACTGTTCTAATATGTGCCATGAAGCCAGTGGCAGTGCTTTGTCGGAAACTTTGGGTATTGGTAAAGGTTCTGTAACCTTAGACGATCTTTATAAGGCAGAATTGGTTATGGTGGTGGGGCAAAACCCAGCGACGAATCACCCTAGAATGTTGTCGGCTTTAGAAAAAACCAAAGCCAATGGCGGTAAGATTATAGCGATAAACCCTTTGCCAGAAGCGGGATTATTACAATTTACAGATCCCAAAAGCCCTATAAAACTTTTAAAAGGCGGTACTAAGCTTGCCGATGTTTTTGTGCCCATAACAATAAATGGTGATGTGGCTTTTTTTAAGGCTTTACTTTTAAAACTTTTAGAAAAGGAAGAGCGTGAAGGCGGCGTTTTTGATACCGATTTTATAAAAGAACACACCTCTGGTTTGGAGGCATTTATTGCCGATTTAAAAACATACGATTTTGAAACCTGTTTGAAAGCTTCGGGAGTATCAAAAGCTATTTTTAATGCTGTTTTTGAACTGGTTGTGTCTAAGAAAAAAATCATTATATGCTGGGCTATGGGGCTAACACAGCACCAAAATGCAGTAGATAACATTCGTGAATTGGTAAACTTATTACTTTTAAAAGGTAGTATAGGCAAAGCTGGAGCAGGTACCTGTCCCGTAAGAGGGCATTCTAATGTGCAAGGCGATAGAACTGTTGGGATTTGGGAAGCTGCCCCTCAAGCATTTTTGGATAAGATAGAAGAAAAATACGGATTTAAACCTTCTAAAAATCATGGTTACAGTGTTATAGATACTATAAAAGCCATGTATGAGGGCAAGGTGAAAGTGTTTTTTGGTATGGGTGGTAACTTTATATCGGCAGTACCAGATACCGCGTATTCTGCTCAAGCTTTGGCCAATTGCAAACTTACAGTACACGTAAGTACAAAATTAAACAGATCGCACTTAGTAACAGGAAAAGAAGCTTTAATTTTACCTTGTTTGGGACGCGCAGAAAAAGACTATCAAAAAACAGGAGTTCAAATACAAAGTGTAGAGAATTCTATGGGAGTCGTCTCTTCTACTAAGGGGATTTTAGAACCTTGTTCTTCCCAGCTCTTAAGTGAAGTTGCTGTGGTGTGTGGTGTGGCAAAGGCCACGTTACAAGAGCGTTCTAAAATAGATTGGTTGGCGTATCGGGACGATTACAGCAAGGTGCGCGACGACATTGCAGAGGTTGTCGTTGGATTTAAGGATTACAATACCAAGCTACAACAACCATCAGGGTTTTATTTGCCTAATGGTGCGCGAAAGCGAATGTTTAAAACCAAGACAGGGAAAGCCAATTTTACAATTAATAAACTTCCAGATTGGAGGCTTAAAGCAGAGGAATTGGTTATGATGACTATAAGAAGTCATGACCAGTTTAATACAACAATTTATGGCTTAGACGATAGGTACAGAGGGGTTTTTAATGGGAGACGTGTTATTTTTATGAATGCAGCAGATATGAAAATGCGTGACTTAGAACCGTATCAAATGGTGCATCTAAAATCACAATTTAATGGGGTGATACGAGAAGCAAAGTATTTTAAAGTAATCCCTTATCCAATTCCTAAACGCTGTTGTGCAACTTATTTTCCAGAGACTAATGTTTTGGTCCCTTTAGATAGTTTTGCCCATACTGCTAAGACACCAGCCTCTAAGAGTGTTAAAATTACGGTAACTCCCGTTTAGCGTTTCTATAAAAACTAAACCTTAAATTTTAGGGATAAGCAATTAATGATATTGCTCTTTGAGAAATTAGCAATAATACTACTTTGTCTAAAATTCTCATCTAAATCTGGTTTTAAATTAAGTATAAATACTTAGATTTGTTTCAAAATACGTAATTATGAAATGCGTTATTACTAATGTTATAATTATAAGATAACTCAGTATAACGAATTACATCTGACCGATTTAATACTTAAAACTACACAGATGAAACAAATTATTGTAGTTGGAAATGGAATGGTTGGTTACAAGTTTTGTGAAAAATTTGTAGCGCAAGACGGAAGTAAGGATTTTAAAATTACTGTTTTTGGTGAAGAACCAAGACCTGCTTATGATAGGGTTCACTTAAGTGAATTTTTTGAAAATCAGGATGCGAAAGCCTTAGAAATGGCACCAGCAGAATGGTATGCAGACAATAATGTAGAGCTAATTACTGGCGAGCGTGTTTCTGAAATTAGTAGAACAGCAAAAACGATTACCACTGCTAAAGACCGAGAATTGGCTTACGATTACTTGGTGTTAGCAACAGGGTCTTCTCCTTTTGTACCACCAATTAAAGGGGTAGAAAAGAAAGGGGTCTTTGTATATAGAACCATTGAAGATCTTGAAGACATGTTAGCGTATGCCGCTAAGATTAATGCAGAAAAACCAAATGGTAAAGCTGCTATCTTAGGAGGTGGGTTGTTAGGTTTAGAAGCCGGTAAAGCTGTTATGGATATGGGACTAGAACCTCATGTTGTAGAATTTGCACCTAAATTAATGCCAAGACAATTAGATTCTAGAAGTTCTCAAGTACTAAAATTGAAGTTAGAATCTATTGGTTTACACATACATTTAAGCAAAGCGACAAACCAAATTTTAGGTGATGATGCCATTACTGGAATGGAGTTTGGAGAAGATGATATGTTAGATGTAGACATGCTTGTAATATCGGCAGGAATTCGTCCTCGTGATGAACTAGGACGTGCTTGTGGGCTTGAAGTAGGTGTACGTGGGGGGATAGTAGTAGATCATAAAATGCAAACCTCTGATGAAAATATTTATGCCATAGGCGAGATTGCATTATATAACCAAATGATTTATGGTTTAGTAGCGCCAGGTTACGATATGGCAGAAATCGCAGTGCAGCAAATCTTAGGACATACAGATACTGTAATGCCTAGCGATATTGATATGTCTACAAAATTGAAGTTAATAGGTGTAGATGTGGCTAGTTTTGGAGAACCTTTCATGCCAGCTTCTAAAGGACATTCTATCATTTTTGAAAATAAAACACAGCACCTTTATAAACGTATAAACGTAAGTTTAGATGGAAAGGAACTTTTAGGAGGGATTTTAGTAGGCGATGCTTCCGATTATAATATGCTGCATCAAGTTTATCTTAACGGTATGGCTATACCAGAGGATCCGTCGCAGTTAATTTTACCCGCTAGTGAAGGGGGGGCTTCGTTTGGTAGTGTTTTAGATTTACCAGACACCGCGCAAGTATGCTCATGTGAAAGTGTATCTAAAGGAGATATTTGTTGTTCTATCACAGAAGGCGATTGTAACAACTTAAGCGATGTAGTTGCAAAAACCAAAGCAACATCTGGTTGTGGTGGATGTAAGCCTATGGTGGTAGATTTGGTAAATGAAACGTTAAAATCTCTTGGAAAAGAAGTAAAAGAAGTGATTTGCGAGCACTTTAACTTCAACAGGCAAGAGCTTTACGATTTGGTTAAGGTAAATAAAATAGCCAATTATGAAGAAGCTCTAAATTTATTTGGAGAAGGTCATGGCTGTGAGACTTGTAAGCCTGCATTGGCATCTATTTTTGCAACCATTACTATGGAAACACCAAATAAGCAGCCTCAAATACAAGACACGAACGATAGATTTTTAGCAAATATACAACGTAACGGAACTTACTCGGTAGTACCAAGAGTTGCTGGTGGTGAAATTACACCAGAACAACTTATTACTATAGGGGAAGTGGCTAAAAAGTACGACTTATACACTAAAATTACAGGAGGGCAGCGTATTGATTTATTCGGTGCACAAATACACGAGTTGCCACTAATTTGGAAAGAGTTGATAGATGCTGGTTTTGAAAGTGGCCATGCTTATGGTAAATCGTTGCGTACGGTTAAGAGCTGTGTAGGTTCTACATGGTGCCGTTACGGAATGCACGAAAGTGTGACATTTGCTATAGAAGTAGAAAATAGATATAGAGGATTACGTTCTCCACATAAACTTAAAGGCGGAGTTTCGGGATGTATTAGAGAATGTGCCGAAGCAAGAGGAAAAGATTTTGGACTTATTGCTGTAGACGGCGGCTGGAACTTATATGTTTGTGGAAACGGAGGAGCTACGCCAAAGCATGCGGTATTGCTTGCAGAACAGT
>CAZLTR010000213.1:0-5960 GCA_964562415.1 uncultured Hyunsoonleella sp.
TTTTTCTATAACATAGGCTATAACGGCATCGTCTATACTATTCACCGACGTATAGCGTAAAGAACGTACATGCTTCCTGTTGGTAGCCACAAAATATTCTGTAAACCGATCCATCTGCTCGTAATGCCAAAACCCCAAATCGACGTAATCTTTAGATTGGTTAAGAAAGCAAAGCGGTATACCATTGTTATAGTAAAAAGGAATACGCCATTTATATAATAAATCGGCCGTAGGTACAAGCGCCTCTAGTATAGACGACAATTGTAATAGTATGGTTTTATAAGGTTCGGGTTGTTTTAATATATAAACTTCGGCAGGATTCATAATTTATCTATTTGAAGAGCTATTTTCAAACTTAACAAATATTTATGACAGCTATTTAAAAAATATTTACTTACTTTGTATTTCAAAGTACTTTATAATGGACTCAAAAGATTATTTAAAAGACATCTCAGAGATTAAAGATATGATGACTAAATCATCTCGTTTCATCTCTTTAAGTGGTTTATCTGGTATATTAGCAGGCCTCTATGCACTAATTGGAGCTTATGTTGCTTATTACCTCGTAACCACTTACAGTCATGGCATTTTATTGTTAGATGGTTGGGTATTTAAAGCCTGTGTACTTACTTTAATTAGTGTGGCATTAGTAAGCATTTTAACAGGGATTTATCTCACCACTAGAAAGGCACAACAACAACAGGCTAAAATATGGGATGCCACTTCTAAGCGTTTGGTTATTAATTTTCTTATTCCTTTAGTGGTTGGTGGTATTTATATTCTCATCATCTTGAACCAAGGTAAGTATGGACAATCTGGTGGTTTAATGTTAATATTTTATGGCTTAGCATTAGTTAATGCCTCAAAATATAGCATTGGAGACATTCAATATTTAGGATTCGTGCAAATAATTCTTGGATTAATTGGAGCTTGGAAACCTGGTTATGGGTTTTGGCTTTGGGTAATTGGTTTTGGTATAATGCATATTATTTATGGCACTTGGATGCATTTTAAGTACGACCGTAACTAGACTACCATATGGTCTGGCTATTCATTTAAATTCTATGACGTGAGCATTATAAACAACATCAATAAAGCATTTGATCACCGCATTAGGCTGGGCATTATGTCTATTTTAATGGTAAACGACTATGCCGATTTTAAAATGCTAAAAGAACTTTTAGGGGCTACAGATGGCAACCTAGCAAGCCACACCAAAGCTTTAGAGAAAGTAGCTTACATAAAGGTAGAAAAACAGTTTATTGGCAAAAAACCCAATACGCGCTACTCTGCCACCCCTTTAGGCAAAGCCGAATTTAAAAAACATATCGATGCACTCGAAAAATTAATACAGAAATACTAAATCTTTTTTTTAACCTTATACTTTGAATTTCAAAGTACTTTAAAATAACATAAAAATGGAAACACCAAAAACACCTAAATCGCAAAACAAGTTTAGCCACTGGCTAAAAACATCAATTACAGCACGAATGATTACGGTAGGCTTTTTAGTCCTTATTTTACTCATTCCCCTATCGTATATTAATAGCTTAATTAAGGAACGTTCTTACAGACAAAACGATGTCGTTAATGAAATTAACCAAAAATGGGGGCATAACGTTTTAGTTTACGGTCCTATTTTAAAATTACCTTATAAAAGGTATACAGAAACAAAAACCTATAACGAAAAAACGAAAACCTATTTTAAGGAAACACAAACACATATTGAGCATGCCTACATATTTCCAGAACAGCTTAATGCAGATGTCACTGTAAACTCTAAACCCTTAAAACGTGGTAATTTTGAGTCTGCTGTGTTTACAACTCAAATGAATTTTTCGGGGCACTACATTCCTGTTAACCTCCAACAAAATGGCATTAAGTCAGAAGACTTAATCTGGGATATAGCTTCTATTATCATAAAAACCTCTAACCTTAAAGGCATTAAAAGTGAAGTTAAAATTAAATTAAATACCAAAACCTATAATTTCGAAACCAATTTTAATCAAACTAAACACACTAGTTTAGATGTATTAGAATCTAGCTTTCTACAAGATGCGGCATTATTGCAATCGAAACCAACCGATTTTAAATTCCAGATTACATTTAATGGCAGTCGAAAAATTGAGCTTATCCCTATAGGCAAAATAACAACAATGCAAATGGCTTCTAACTGGGCAGACCCGAGCTTTATGGGAAACTATTTGCCTAATGATGAAACCAAAGTTATTACTAAAGAAGGCTTTAAAGCCGACTGGAAAGTACTGCACATTAACCGTGCATTTTCGCAACAACACCTTAAAAGCATTCCCAATTTACAACAATTTGCCTTTGGTACCACCTTTATGGTCATGGTAGACGAATACCAAAAAAGTGAACGCTCTGCAAAGTATGGCTTTTTGGTAATAGGCCTTACCTTTTTGGTGTTCTTCCTTATACAAACCTTAAGCAAGATTCACATCCATCCGTTTCAATATTTAATGATTGGTATTGCGCTTATTATGTTTTATACACTTTTAGTCTCTATTTCTGAGCATAGTAACTTCCTTAAAGCTTATTTAATTGCTGCAGTATCGGTTATTGTACTCATCACCTTGTATTCAAAATCCATATTAAAAACCTTTAAATTTCCAGTATTTATAGGTAGTGCATTAACGGCTTTATACGCCTTTATTTATGTAATCATACAACTCGAAAATTACGCTCTATTGGTAGGCAGCATTGGGCTTTTCCTAATACTGGCCATGGTAATGTTTGTCTCTCGAAAAATAGATTGGCACAATGGTTAAACCAGTGCTATTTCATGTGGGCGTTACCCCCGCCCAAAAGCGGGGGTCGGGCTTTCACTACGCGCTCCCTCCTTTGTCGGGGAGCTTAAACACACCGTTCAATCCCTAACGCAAAAACACAATGCGCATTTTAATAACATCCAGTAAAGCCATTGCCATTCTTAGCTTTATAATTGGCACCTCTTTATTCGCGCTGCAACTCTATAATAAAAATGCATATCCCTTTGTTAGAGCTAGCCTTGTGTTTATAGGTATCGCTACAGTCGTAAATAGCATCGCGGTTCTAAGTTTGGTCTATACAGCCTTAAAGCCTTCAAAATATAGAAAAGAAAGCCTAAAAACCATTGGTATAATGCTTCTAAATATCCCAATTGTCTTATTGTATTTCTGTATCCTTATTGAGGTATTATAAGCATCTAAATGGTAAAATTTCATTATAACTAACGCTATCGCACTATTGTACATCATGACACTTCGAAAACAGTTCATCGCCTATCTCTTTGAAATTTCTCAAAATGTGTATACACGCTATTTTAAAAAACAAGCCCCTTGGAAAACCTCTAAGGAAGACTTGCTCATGTATCCCAAAGGAACTTTTGGAAACGCTTTGGGGACATTTTTAAACACGCATAACTACGAGCTCATTCCAAAAGTAGAACGGCACGATGCCTACCATGTTCTTACAGGATATGGCACTACAGCTGAAGACGAAATTGCATTGCAGTACCTCTGCTATGGCAATGGCAAAAGGAGTCTTTACCTCTATGGCGTTATACTTTTAGGCACACTTATTTTACCCGATTATTTAAGCTACTATTGGGCATCTTATGGTATCGGTAAAGCTGCAAATACCTTTCACCATTTTAATTACGAACGGCTCCTAAATGCATCTTATCTGGACCTTAAATATGCTATTTTCTCTAAAGAGCAAATAGGGCAAATTCAACTTTTAACACAGCACTAACATGAAACTCTTAAAACGCCTAAGAAAAATGCTAATCCTTATCTTTTTATTAGCTTTTATGGCAAACCATTACATCACTTGTAAAGCCAAGCCCTATCATTTTAGCGATAGTAGGCAACTGCCTAAAAACAAAGTTGGCTTGGTCTTGGGCACTAGTAAATACACGACCAATGGGCGTATTAACTTGTATTACAAACACCGTTTAGAGGCCGCTTACCGCCTTTATAAAATGGGTAAAATACAATACATTCTTATAAGTGGTGACAATAGTAAAATTAACTACGACGAACCCACAGATTTTAAAAATGACCTGATAAAAAAAGGCGTTCCTAAAGCCCATATCGTATTAGATTATGCAGGATTTAGAACTTTAGACACTGTTATAAGGGCTAAAGCCATATTTAACCTTTCGGCTGTTACTATTATATCGCAGCAGTTTCACAACGAACGGGCTCTATTTTTAGCAAGGCAGCACCACATTAACGCTATAGCCTATAATGCTAAAGGTGTAAGCAAGCGGTATGGCCTTAAAACTCAACTTAGAGAATACCTTGCGCGCACAAAAGCAATCCTAGATATTTTATGTCATGTACAACCCAAATTTTTGGGTAAAAAAATACCTATTGTATGATTGCAGGTACCATTAAAATAATAACATTAATCGTCCTTATTTTGTCTAAACAGTACGATTGTTCCTGCTGTACAGCCAGAGGTAACAGCGCTACACCTAAAGTTGTTTTAAAAGATTACAATAGCCTTAGCCCAATCTATAAGGCACCCTCCCAAAACACCTTTTACAGAACCACTTATCACAGCACATTTGCCTTATGAAACTTAGATTTAACTTTACATATGCCCTTTTTGCAGTTATTTTTTTAATTCTGGAAATCCTCATAGCCCTGTATTTTGAGTCTGGATTTATACGCTACACTTTAGGCGACAGCCTTGTTGTAATGCTACTGTATTGCTGTTTTAGAAGTGTTTTGGACATTTCTCCTTTTAAAACCGCCATAACAGCTTTAGGAATTGCTTTCGCGATAGAGTTTGGACAATATGTCCATGTGCTTCATATACTTAACTTACAGGGCACCCCTTGGGCGCTACTCCTGCTTGGCAGTCATTTTAGCGTATCAGACCTTATGGCCTATACGCTCGGTATGATTATTTTTTTAACCATCGATATACGTCGTATTACTTATGAAACCACTTAAACCCCTTAGCAAGACCACCTCAAAACCCTTAGCGATTTTAGGACTAGGCATTGCATTTAGTCTTTTACTACTTGTATATCGCATGGCGATTTCGGCGTCGTTTTTTTATGCCTTTCTCATTTGGAATTTAGGTCTTGCCTGCATTCCTTTTGTACTTACTACAATGCTAAAAACAAAGCAAAAACATCCGCCTTTTATATTTACAATCCTGTTTTGTATTTGGCTTGTTTTTTTACCCAATGCCCCCTATATCGTTACAGATTTTGTCCATCTTAAATGGAGTTCGTCTCAATTAATTTGGTTAGACATTCTCATTACAGGCAGTTTTGCCAGTAATGGTCTGCTGCTATTTTTTTATACCTTAGAAGACATGTGCCTGCTTTTAACCCAGTACATTAAACAGCTATATATACATTACAGTATTCCAATTATACTGTTCCTCTCTGCCTTTGGCGTGTATCTTGGCCGCTTTTTGCGTTACAATTCCTGGGAAATTATTCAAAACCCCAGTTCGCTGTTTCAAGATATTAGTACCATTGTTTGCCAACCGCAAGAACACAGTATCCCATGGCTATTTACCATAGGTTTTGGCGCTTTTTTATGCCTTGGGTTTTGGACCTTTCGAGGGCTTAAACAAAAATAAGACATACAAAAAACACATAAAACACTAACAATAAGCGCATTAAGCATAAAACCATTTAAAACTTTGGGAATAGCACAACTTTCTCTAAGTTTTTGGTAAATTTGTCCCCTTAAACTCTAATTCTGCATTTGAACGTTTTATAGCAAATTTTCTAGTGTATAATTGGGGTTAAATACCTAGGCATACTTTTTGCTTTACGTTTAGTGAAGCACTTGTTATAAGTTGCCTGTAGACCGCTTTTATAAAAAACAGTCTAGGTATTATCTTGGGGTCGACTGGTTTTGACAGCGAGATTAATGAAACGGTAAGCACGTCGTGTAATGGCATTGAAACACGTAAAAGGCTAGACCAAA
>CAZLTR010000214.1:0-2442 GCA_964562415.1 uncultured Hyunsoonleella sp.
CTATAGATTTCTGTAAAAAACACGGTGCTTTCGATCCTACAACTATGGGAACAGTACCTAACGTAGGCTTAATGGCTCAAAAAGCTGAAGAATATGGTTCGCACGATAAAACATTTGAAATTCCAGCTAATGGTACTGTAAAAGTTACAGATGCTGCGGGTAACATCTTATTACAACATGATGTAGAAGAAGGCGACATTTGGAGAATGTGTCAAACTAAAGACGCGCCTATCCAAGACTGGGTAAAATTAGCTGTAACACGAGCTAGAGCTTCTCAAACACCTGCTGTATTCTGGTTAGACGAAAACAGAGCGCACGATGCCGAATTGATAAAAAAAGTAAATACATACTTAAAAGATCACGATACAACTGGACTAGATCTTAGAATATTAGCTCCAGTTGAAGCGACTTTATTTACATGTGAAAGATTAAAAGAAGGTAAGGATACCATTTCTGTATCTGGTAACGTATTACGTGATTACCTAACAGACCTCTTCCCTATTCTAGAAGTAGGTACAAGTGCTAAAATGCTATCTATTGTTCCATTAATGAATGGCGGTGGTTTATTTGAGACTGGTGCAGGAGGATCGGCTCCAAAACACGTGCAACAATTAGAAAAAGAAAACCACTTACGTTGGGATTCTTTAGGCGAATTTTTAGCTTTAGCTGTGTCTTTAGAACCCAAGTAAATAACAATTCAAAAGCTAAAATTTTAGGACAAGCCTTAGACGACGCTACAGAAAAACTATTAGAAAATAAAAAAGGACCTTCTAGAAAAGCTGGAGAACTTGACAATAGAGGCAGCCATTTCTACATTGCACTGTATTGGGCTCAAGCTTTAGCTAGCCAAAATGAAGATGCTGATTTAAAAGCTGAATTTACGCCTCTAGCCAAACGCTTAGCTGAAAATGAAACATCGATAGTTAACGAATTAAACGATATACAAGGACAACCTGCAGATATAGGGGGGTATTACCAGCCTAATGAGGATTTAATAACTCAAGTGATGCGTCCAAGCAAAACGTTTAATACCATATTAAATTAAGTGTTAAAAACACTATAATCCAAAAGCCTCTTTTTTAAGAGGCTTTTTTGGTTTTATAACATTTAGCAACGCTTTTTCTTGTTTCTTTAATACTTGAATTTAGATTAAAACCATTCAAATAACTACAACACTAAACTAGAAAACAAATCTCTTTAGTTTCTAAAAAATAGCACTTCAATTATTTCTAAATTGACCTTAAATCACTTCAACTTCAAAAGGGGCACAATAATAATCTAACTTTGTGAGTTTATTAACGAACTTCCAAGCTTTCACATCTTTTTTTTTAATTATTTTTGAAGAATTTAATTACACTGTTTATGTTTAAAAAAAAGCGCTTACTTATAGTGGCTTCTATTATAATACTCGTATTCTGCTTCTCTTTCTTTGGAACGGCTAATAGCGACGATACTCCCATAACAACCCAAGTTATAAAAGGCACCTTTAAAAATGAAGTCATTATCTCTGGTGAAGCACAGTCTACCAGTTCTAAAAAAATAAATGGCCCTATAGAGTCTAGACAATTCGATATTTACCAACTAAAAATTGAAGACCTGGTTTCTGAAGGCACTATTGTTAAAAAAGGGGACTATATTGGCAAACTAGATGCTTCTGAAGTTAATGGACGCATCAATGATGCTTTATTAAGCTTAGAGAGTGCACAATCTAAATACACCCAACAGCAATTAGACACGACCTTAACTCTAAAACAAGAGCGTAATGCGATTAAAGATTTAGCCTTTCTAATAGAAGATGATAAACTCGAACTCAAAAGTTCCATTTACGAACCGCCTACAACGATAAAAAAGCTGGAAATTAATATTGCAAAAAACGAAAGAGATCTCAAAGAAAAAAAGGAAGATTACTCTATTAAAAAGCGCAAAGCCATTGCGAGTATGGTAGAAGTGGGTACTGAAGTTTCCAAAATAAAAAAAAGAATTGAAGCACTTTATGCTCTAGAAGAAAAACTTACCATCTACTCTAAAGATGCTGGTATGGTAACTTATGTGTCAGACAGAGGCGGTAATAAAACAGTTGTAGGCTCAACGATCTCACCATGGCAACCTGCCATTGCAAGCTTACCAGACCTCACAAAAATGGAATCTAAAACCTATAGCAACGAGGTTGATATTAGAAAAATAAAAAAAGGACTTCCCGTAAGTATTGGTTTTGATGCCTTTCCTGAAATTGAACTGCCAGGAGTTGTAACTAGTGTAGCCAATGTTGGAGAGACTAAAAAAGGGTCTGATGTTAAACTATTTCAAGTATTAATTAAACTCCATAAAACCGATGAGAACATAAGACCGGGTATGACAACCTCTAACCGCATTCTAACCCATACCGAAAATGACGTGCTCATGATACCTCTAGAGGCTGTTTTTGCAAAAGATACCATTAGC
>CAZLTR010000214.1:2452-5920 GCA_964562415.1 uncultured Hyunsoonleella sp.
CCTATGTAAAACAAGGCTATACGATTACGAAACAACAAATAGCGTTAGGTGCTTCCAACAACGAAGTTGTCATTGTTAAACAAGGCTTAGACGCAAATGCAACTGTATATTTAAGCAAACCAGAAGGTAAAGAAGATGCGCCTATAACGCCTTTAGATAATTAATGATAGACCAAAACCTTATAGAAAAAATAAAAGCCAATATATTTGAAGCTTTACGTGCTATTGCTACTAATAAATTTAGAAGCTTTTTAACTGCTTTAGGTATTATATTTGGTGTTGCAGCCGTAATTACAATGTTGGCTATAGGTAATGGTGCTGAAAAAGAAATTTTATCGCAATTAGAGTTGGTGGGTGTCAATAATATTGTCATTACACCTACTAAAACGAACAAATCCCAAACAGAAGATGACCAAAACCAAGAACGCGGTCTCCCCAAGCGTTTCTCTAAAGGCCTTGATCTACTAGATGCCGAAAACATACAAAATCACCTCCCGTCTGTAACACACGTTAGTCCAGAAATTATACTAAATACCTTTGTTATTAATAATGGCAAACAAAATGCGGTAAAACTTATTGGAATTACGCCTGCTTTTTTTAACACGTCTAACTTAAACTTAGACACGGGTAGTATGTTTTCCACACCACATTTACAACACGCTGCACCCGTTTGCATTATTGGCAAAAAAATAGAAAAAAAGTTATTTACAGGCCAATCAGCCATTGGAAAACACATTAAGGTAAAAGATGTGTGGTTGCAAGTCGTTGGTGTTATTGAAGAAAAACTAATTTCTGAAAAAGCTCAAGAAAATTTAGGAATACGAGATGTTAATCAAGACGTCTACATTCCCTTAAAAACTTTTTTAGTACGCTTTAAAGACCGCAAAAAAACAAGTCAAACCCCTAAACGCGAACGGCGCAACGCCTCTAAAAACGATTACCATCAAGTAGACAAACTTATTGTACAAGTATCGAATTCTAAAATGCTTAAAGGCACTGCAGAGGTACTAAGCAAAATGCTAAAACGTAGACATAATGGCGTCCTTGATTTTGAAATTACAATTCCCATACAACTCCTTAAACAACAACAAAAGACCAAACACATATTTAATATCGTACTTAGTATTATCGCAGGTATTTCTTTACTTATTGGTGGTATTGGTATAATGAATATCATGTTAGCTTCTGTACTAGAACGCACCAAAGAAATAGGTATAATGCGTGCTATTGGAGCCACTCAAGAAGATGTTATCTTACAATTCTTATCAGAATCTGTACTTATTAGTGTTGGTGGTGGTATTGTGGGTATATTACTTGGTATCATAGGTGCTTACGTTATAGAAATCACCTCTGGAATTGTAACCATTTTATCTCTAAGTTCTATACTACTCTCATTCATTATAGCCGTAACCATTGGTCTTATTTTTGGTATTTTCCCTGCTAAAGCAGCAGCAAATAAAAGACCTATAGAAGCTCTAAGATCTGAATAAAATTATGTACACTATATCGCGTTATCTCAAGACTAGTCCCCTAACAAAGCAGCATCTACTTATAGCAAGTATCACGATGCTATTTACCTTTTTTGGCAACACGCAATCTCAAAAAATCACGCTTACCCAAGCTATAAAAATAGCGCAACAAAAATCTCCCGATTATAAAATAAACCTTAACCGCAATCAAAGCAATTACTGGCGGTATAAAAATTACAAAGCTAGTTTTTTACCAGAATTGCGTTTAAACGCCAGTTTACCAGACTATAGCAATGCCGTAAGACGTATTACTAATGATGCTGGGCAAGACATCTTTGTTAATCAAAATCAATTGCGAGTTGAAGGTGGTTTATCATTAGCCCAAAGTGTTCCCTATACAGGAGGTACTATTTCTGTGAATACTAATTTAGAACGCGTTGAGCTTTTTGGTCTTGATGATAATATTGGGTTTTCTGTCATTCCATTTACCATAAGGTATACACAGAGCTCTCTTTTATTTAACCCTTTTAAATGGGACAAAAAAATAGAACCCCTTGTTTATGAGGAATCTAAACGAGAGTTTGTCGAAAATATGGAGCAAATTTCAGTCACAACCTCTAGACTTTATTTTGAGTTGTTACGCGCTCAAAAACAATTACAAATCGCCGAAACCAACCTAACTAATCAAGATACGCTATATAAAATTGCGCAAGGTCGGTATAAAGTAGGGAGAATAGCCGAAAATGAAGTGTTACAAATAGAGCTTACCCTATTAAATTCTAAAAATACAGTAACGAGCCAAACAGTAGAATTAAAACGTACGTCTCAAAATTTAGCACGTTACTTAGAGTTAGATAGCGAACAGCTCGAATTAGATGTCCCCCAAAGTTTACCTTTATTTGATGTAGATATAGACACGGCATTAAAAGAAGCCCGACAAAATAGAAAGGCGGTCATTGAATTTAGACGAAGACGTTTAGAAGCAGAAAAAGAAGTAGCAGAACAAAGAGGTAGTAATCGCTTAAATATTGGAGTAGAAGCCAATTTTGGTATTTCTAATAACGGAAACGATTTTAATAATCTATTTAACAACTTTAATCAACAAGAAAATGTGTCTGTAAGGATCGCTGTACCTATCTTCGATTGGGGCGTCTCAAAATCTAGACGCAAAATGGCAGAAGCCAATTTAGACCTTACCGCTAATAGCATTCGCCAAGACGAACAAGAATTCGAGCAAGAAATCTACCTCCATATACTTAACTGGTCCAATCAAAGAGATTTTTTAATCACTGCCGAAAAAGCTAAAACGGTTGCCCAACGGCGTTATGACATCTCTCAAAAACGTTATATTTTAGGTAAAATAACCATTACCGATCTCAACATTGCCTTGCAAGAAAAAGACAGCGCGGTTTTACAATACCTAAATTCGCTTCAAAAATTTTGGGAAGACTACTACACTTTAAGACAACTTACCCTATACGATTTTATCAATGATAAAAAAATAGAACTCGAAGCCATTCTTTATGACTAATTACTGTTCATTTATTCCTATTTTTGAAGTATGACTTTTACTAAAACGACAGAGCAAGACTCTAACCATGATCATCTTGAAAAGATGTCTGTTACAGAATTGCTTGAAAACATCAATAAAGAGGATCAAACAGTCCCTACTGCCGTGGCAAAGGCCTTACCACAAATTGAAGCACTCGTTCTTCAAGTTGTAAAACAACTGCAAGAAGGTGGACGTTTGTTCTACATGGGTGCAGGTACAAGTGGACGCTTAGGAATTGTAGATGCCTCAGAATGTCCTCCTACTTTTGGCGTACCTCACGAGCTTGTCGTTGGACTTATTGCAGGTGGTGATTCTGCGATTAGAAAAGCCGTAGAATTTGCGGAAGACTCCACCAAACAAGGATGGACAGACTTACAAAACCATGATATTAGCAATAAAGATGTTGTTATAGGCATCGCTGCTTCGGGCACAACTCCTTATGTAATCG
>CAZLTR010000215.1:0-5853 GCA_964562415.1 uncultured Hyunsoonleella sp.
CCTCGCGTAGAGGGATTCCAAACCAAGGGACATGGGATAATATTACAGATGAGGTCGTTTTAGAGGCTAGTGAACCCGAAGCAGAAGCTGTAGGTATTGCTCCTAATTTTAGTTTTTCTACGCAGTTTTTAGACGACGATATTAATAATATAGACCAACAACGTACCAATAGTATTGTTAGAACAGGTCCTAGTACAGGCTATTATATAGACCTCTTTAGATCTACTTCTAATGTAGAGAATGGTTTTCATGACTATATCTTCCATGGTCTTGGTGATGCCTTGACGATTTCAAATGGAGGCGGTGAAATGCAGCTTAGCGCTACGCCAAACAGATACGCTTCTGAATTAGGAGATGTAAGGCGACAACCAGGGTGGAGATGGTATTCAGAAACCAAAACTTCTGCACTTACTAATACAGGGGTTACCGCAAGATTTGATTTACAAGCCACAAATGATTATTTACATGTTCATACCCCTCAAGGGATACAAAAAGAATACAGTTCTGCCATAGCACCCCCAACCAAAGCAGTACGTAATGGGTACTCTAATAGAGCTACTCAAATGTTTATCATGCGTAAATATGGTGAAGCTTGGAACGAACCTTTTATTGCTATTTACGAACCTTCCGAAAACGAAGTAAGTACAGTGAAATCGACCTCCTATATTTATGATAATGGAAAAGTGGTTGGTGTTATTGTGACTTCCGAAGTGGAAGGGCAATCCATTATCGATTATGTCCTATCTAACGACGCAGACAACGAGACCATAACGTTAACAGATCTTAATATTACATTTACAGGGCGGTTTGGTATTATTCGATTAGAGCCTAAAACAACAACTACCGATGTATCCATGTATATTGGAGAGGGGCAACAGCTTTCGTTTATGAACGAAACTTTAAATGCAGATACAGGCGACAATAAGGGGTTTAGAGAAACAACATTAGATGTTGTACTGTCGGTTACAGACATCGAGACGCAACTAAAAAAGGTATCAATTTTTCCTAATCCAACCCAAGGCCTTTTGCGTATTGCATTGCCTTTTGATATTAAAAATGTAAATGTTGAAGTTTATAACATCCATGCGCAACGTATGAGTTCAAGTCAAGAAGATGTTGTTAATGGGCGTATTGATTTAGATATTTCTAAGATTTCAAACGGAATTTATTTTATTAAGTTGGATTTGAAAACACCTATTTTTATGAAGGTTGTTAAAAATTAGAGCAAAGTCTTAGAAAAGTAATAGAAAAAATCAAGATGAGTTCATAGTTAAAAAGCCAGTAAAAGTTAATTTACTGGCTTTTTACATGATGCTACGGGATGGTTATCAATGTTAAAAGTAGTTTCTTCCCTCGCATTAAAAACCAACAATCATGAGGTGTCTTATAATAGTGCTAGTAATAGTTTTAAATTTTAGTTGCCAATCAAAGGACCAACAACGTTTAAAGGAAGAAACGGGAATTGCCTTTGCAGTTTTAAAGCAAAATTTTGCTGCACCAGAGCAGACATACCGTCCAGAAACATGGTTTCATCTTAATGGAAATAATATAAGCAAAGAAGGATTAACATTAGACTTAGAAGCAGTAAAGGCAGCAGGCCTTCAGGGGATACATTTGTTTAATAAGTCGGGACGTCCTTTCCCAAATGTAAAGCCTGTTAAAATTTTATCACCAGAGTGGGAAGAAATGATACGCCACGCTGCCGATGAATGCAAGCGTTTGGGGTTAAAATTTACTATGCAAAATTGTCCTGGTTGGTCTATGACAGGAGGACCATGGGTGCCTGCTGAAGAAGCGCAGCGCGAATTGGTAGAGTCTGTATACCACATTAAAGGCAAACGTAAGTTTAGTGAAACATTAGTTTTAGATACTTTATACACCACTAAAGACTACAATTATAAAGATGTTCAGCTTTTGGCTTTTCCAACGCCAAAAGGAGATGCTCTAGAGGCTTTAACGCCCTTAAAAGTGGAGAGCAACAATACATTGGCACCTTGGGAAGCCATTTTTAATCCTAATTCTAAAGTCATAACAACAAGAAAAACAACGCGCTTACCACAAGATCTCGAAGAGTACAGGGTTAAGGGGACTACTAAGATAAATGGAGAAACTACATGGGTAAAGACAATATTTGATGCCCCTGTTACCCTGCGTTCCATTATTTTTCCACCTTTACGTCATATCTTATTAAATAAGCAATACCCTCAGGTTGATGTTAATTTAAAGGTGCAAGCTGTAGTTGAGGGTAATTTAGTACCCGTTGCTACAGTTAACTTTCCAGATGGCAATTGGAACGATAGACGTAAATTCCTCACATTAGCCATTCCAGAAACTACATCAAATACGTTTGTATTAACGTTTGAAGGGACGCATGCTTTAGCACCAGAATTTATACGCCTGTCCTCTCAACCAAGATTGCATAACCATCAGGCAAAAGCAGCTAAGGTGTTACGCCGTTTAGAAAAGGATGTGAATTATAATTATGCTGAAAATACACGTATCAATCTTAAACAGATTGTTAATCTTTCCGATAAAATGACTTCTAAAGGGCATTTAGAATGGGAAGTGCCAGAAGGAAACTGGACTATAGTACGTTTTGGTCATGTAAATATGCGCTTAACCAACAAGCCTGCTGTGCCTGAAGCTACAGGATGGGAATCGAGTAAGTTGGATAAAATTGCTATTGAAAATCATTTAAGAAATGGTATGATTGGCAACCTAATTAAAGCAGGAGGGGCTATAGGTGATGGTAAATTACACGGACTGTTAATTGACAGTTGGGAAAGTCATGTGCCTACTTGGACAATGCATCCTGAGCACTTATTTAATGAATTTGAACAACGCCGCGGTTACAGTATGAAACCCTATTTACCTGCTACGATGGGCTATATTGTGGAAAGCCCAGAAGTAAGTACGAAGTTTTTAAGAGATTTACGTCAAACAATGGATGATGTCTTTATCAATAATTTTTTCAAACATTTTGCGACAGTAGCCCATGATATGGGAACTCAAGTATATACCGAAGGTGCTGGGGGAGAAGTATTACCTGTAGACCCTATGCGTTATTATGGCGTTAGTGACATACCTATGACAGAGTTTTGGTACCCTAAAGCGCCATCTGCTCAAAATGAATATGCAAAACCAGTATACAACGCTGCTTCTGCGACTCATTTGTATAATAAGCCTGTATTAGCAGCCGAAGCCTGTACACAAGTAGGAGTGCAATGGAATGAACACCCTTTTACGGTAAAATACTTAATTGACTATAATTTTACCAAAGGCATAAATCACCTTGTATTCCATACCTTTTCTCATACGCCACAAACCAACGTGGCGCCTGGATCTAGTTTTGGAGGGAATATTGGTTTCCCATTAGTACGTCAGCAAACCTGGTGGCCTTATATGAAAGATTGGACAGACTATTTAACAAGAAATCAATATGTCCTACAGCAAGGAGAATATGTTGCAGATGTATTGCGTTACTATGGCGACCATTGTGAACGTCCGCCTTTCGATTTAGATTATTTCCCAAAAGGGTACCGTTTCGATTATTTAAATGAAGAAGTGTTACATAGTAAATTAAGTGTTGAAAATGGAAAAATCCATGTGGCAGAAGCAGGAGATTACCGTGTTATAACACTTAGAGATTCTCAGCATATGCTGTTGTCTACTGCAAAAAAAATAAAAGATTTAGTGCTAAATGGTGCTATCATATTAGGGGATAAACCTAAAGATTCGCCTAGTTTAATGGATGATGCGAACGCTTTAAAAGCGTTGAGAAAGATCGCTAACGAATTATGGGGGGATACGGCTTCGGGAGTGAAAGCTGTAGGTAAAGGGAAAGTGTATTGGGGACAAACTTTAGATGCTGTTTTAGAAGCAGAGCGTATTGCTAAAGATGTTATTGTCCCAAAAGGGTTAGATATTAATTGGATACATCGACAAACTGCCGATGCAGATATCTACTTTATAGCATCACGCCATGATAAGCCTGTAGATGTTGCCCTTAGTTTTAGAGTGAAAGCAGGGCGTCCAGAATTATGGGATGCTTTTAATGGGAAACAGCAAAACGCAAATGTTTGGAAGCGTATAGGAGACAGAACAAATGTGGCCTTATCTTTAGCTTCTAGTGGAAGTGCAATCGTGGTCTTTTCTAAAGGCGATAGCTTACCTAAAGTTTCCAAAATAACTTCTAATGGAGAGACTATTTTAGATACAGCAACAGGTTGGTTTAAAATTCGCGAGACACAAGATGCTCTAAAACTCACATGGGAAAAGGGGGTGTTTACGGCTTCAAAAACGGGAGAATATCAATTTCATGATAATGAAAATATAAGTTCTAAAGTTGTTACAGTTAACGAAATGCAGCTTAATCGAGATTGGAAATTGCAATTCGAACCAGGATGGGACACGCCAAAGTCTATTGAGCTTGATGCATTACAATCGTTAACCCAATTCAATGAACGCTCAATACAACATTATTCGGGAACGCTGTCTTACATAAAAAACATTGCTATTACAACAAAAGGGAAGCAGCATATTATCGATTTAGGAAGGGTAGCGAATATTGCAGAGTTATGGTGTAATGGAAAGAAAATAGGGGTAAAGTGGGCCCCACCATTTATTTTTAATATTAGCGATGCTATAAAGTTAGGCGAGAATACATTAGAAGTTAAGGTTACTAATACATGGCGCAACCAGCTTATTTTTGATAACACACGTTCTAAAAAAGAAAAAAAGACCTGGACCACTAACCCTCCAAGGAAAAACGATACCAATCTTGATGTTTCAGGATTAATAGGTCCTGTAATCTTAAAAACTATTAAGTAGGTTATATCCTACGCGTTAAAATAGAGTTGTTTGTTTCGTCTACTATATGTGTAATTTAACGAAAATTATTCTTAACTGCTTCAATAACAGGATAGTTCAGGATGGGATTAGATTGTATTTTTTTGATATTTAGGTGCCTGTTTAACCCAGGTTATGCATTGGAACATCGTCATGAGGGTTTCAAATGCCATAAACACTACTGTTTTCTTAATTTCAGCGTGGTATCACTACGGTTAGATTAAAAATATAGCGCAGCGTTAGTGTTTACGGCAGTTGAAAGTCGTAATAGGTTTTCTAATGAATAATTTGGGTTTAAGGTAAATTTCAACTAATTACTAAATATTCTATGAAAAAAAATACTCTAAGAGCGTTACCACCAGCTTTTACTTTACCGAGACAGTCTTTACAGCCAATAATTCAACCAACCTTTAAGTGGGATAAAAGTAAAATCTAATTGGGCTACTATGCTTCGTTGATGGTTTTATTGTGAATGCTTTCCTCCTCTTTACTTGTTTAAGGAAGATAGATTGTTAAGGACTCATGCCAGATAATACTAAAGCGCATAATGTTTGGTTTGGGGTAAGTGCTTGTAATTTATGTGGTTATTCTAGTATTACTAGTTTTTTACCTTTCCTTAATTACAAGTAAAAGCATAAAAGTAATCGCCTTTTAAATTACAACCAAATTCCAAAAAAGGTGCATTCGTAAAACTTTAAATTAAGGCAATACCTCAACGATGCAATTTGGCGTTTGCCATAAATCGTCTCTAAGAAATTATCAAAAAAAACGAAACCCTGCATTTAAAATGTTAAGGGGTACATCAAATATCTAATATTAATATAATAAAACAGCAAACTAAATACATTATGAAAAAAATAAGCTTAAAGTTCAATAGTTTTGAACTTAAATTAAAAACCATACTATTTGTAGTGGTCGTGTCAACACAGTTTAATTTAAATGCCCAAGTCACTTTAGAAGAAGAAGTTAAAATAACTGATTTGGTGATGTATTTTGATGGCAATA
>CAZLTR010000216.1:0-5823 GCA_964562415.1 uncultured Hyunsoonleella sp.
CTTATATTTTAAAGCAAAATCACTTGCAAATTTTCTAAATAATAAATGAATATCGTCTAGACGTTCTCGAAGCGGTGGTAATTCAATTTCTACAGTGCTTAAGCGGTAGTAAAGGTCTTCTCTAAACCTTTCTTTTTCAATAGCTTCAAACATGTTTACATTGGTAGCTGCGACAATACGTACGTCTGTTTTTTGTACTTTGCTGGAGCCTACTTTTATAAACTCCCCATTTTCTAAAACGCGTAAGAGGCGCACTTGCGTAGTAACAGGCAATTCTCCAACTTCATCTAAAAAAATGGTGCCACCATCTGCAACTTCAAAATAACCACTTCGGGTTGATGTAGCACCTGTAAAAGCGCCTTTTTCATGACCAAACAATTCACTGTCTATAGTGCCTTCTGGAATCGCACCACAGTTCACAGCGATGTATTTGTTGTGTTTTCGATGTGAGAGCTGATGAATGATTTTAGGAATACTTTCTTTACCAACACCACTTTCTCCTGTTACTAAAACAGAAATATCTGTAGGTGCTACTCGAATTGCTTTTTCAATAGCACGATTTAGCGCTAATGTATTTCCTATAATACCAAAACGTTGTTTTATGGCTTGTACTGATTCCATGTTTTGATTAAGGTCTTTTTTTAGTTGTTGTCTGAATATCCTATAGCTTCCCCTAAAAGTGTTGCACTGGTGCATTCTGTAATTTTCACATTCACGAAATCACCTACTTTATAATTCTCTTTAGGGAAAACGACCATTGTATTTTGGGTGTTTCTGCCAGACCAATGTTGGTCGGAACGTTTAGACAGTTTTTCAATAAGGACTTCTTCAGTTCTCCCAATGTGTTCTTGTGTTCTAAACAAGCTATGTTTTTGCTGTAAAGCGATAATTTCGTTTAAACGGCGTTTTTTTGTGGGTTCGGGAATGTCGTCTTCCATCTTGCGTTCTGCGAGTGTGCCAGGGCGTTCAGAATAAGCAAACATAAAACCAAAATCGTATTTCACATAGTCCATTAAAGATAGCGTGTCTTGGTGGTCTTCTTCAGTTTCTGTAGGAAAACCAGCAATCATATCTTGGCTAATAGCGCAATCGGGAATTAAACGTTTGATGTTGTCTATAAGTTCGAAATATTCTTCGCGAGTGTGTAAGCGATTCATGGCTTTAAGTATGCGATTGCTGCCACTTTGTACAGGTAAATGGATGTAATTGCATATATTTTTGTGTTTTGCCATCGCTTCTATGACATCTAAGGTGAAATCTTGAGGATTAGATGTAGAAAAACGAAAGCGCATTTTAGGTTGCGCCTTGGCACACATATCTAGTAGAAGCGCAAAATTAACGGCAGTTGCTTTTTGTATGGTAGATGCCTTGTCAAAATCTTTTTTCAAACCGCCACCATACCATAAGTAGCTGTCTACATTTTGGCCTAATAAGGTAACTTCTTTATACCCTTTTTGCCATAATTCGTTAATTTCTTCAAGGATACTTTGTGGTTCTCTACTGCGTTCGCGCCCCCTTGTAAAAGGCACAACACAAAAGGTACACATGTTATCACAGCCTCGTGTAATAGATACAAAAGCAGTAACGCCATTGGTGTTTAAACGCACAGGAGAAATGTCTCCATAGGTCTCTTCCTTAGAGAGGATCACATTTATGGCGTCTCTACCGTCTTCAACTTCAGCCAAAAGGTTTGGGAGGTCTTTATAGGCATCTGGTCCTACAACAAGATCAACAATTTTTTCTTCCTCTAAAAACTTATTTTTTAAACGCTCGGCCATACAACCTAATACGCCTACTTTCATATCGGGATTGCGTTCTTTTTTAACCGCATTGTATTTTTCTAAACGCTTTCGTACTGTTTGTTCTGCTTTGTCTCTAATAGAGCAGGTATTGACCAGTACAAGATCTGCATCTTCTAAATTTTGTGTGGTATTATAACCTTGTTCGGTGAGAATTGAAGCCACAATTTCACTGTCACTAAAATTCATTTGACACCCATAACTTTCAATAAAAAGTTTGCGTGCGTTTCCTTCTTTTTTATTAAGGTTTAAAGAAGTTCCTTGTTTGCTTTCGTCTATGATTTTCTCCATAATGTTTCAAGACTACTACGAGTCAATAAGTGTGCAAAGATACAATTAAAAAAAGTTTTATGACAAAGTGTCATATTTAATTTTAACGATTTTTAATATATAAAACGGTGTTTTATGCGATGATTTGTGTAATTTACGCAAGGATGAAAAAAGATGTTAAAGTTTTGAAGGCGATGCGATTAATTAAAAAGTTGTTTTTTGCAGTAGCAATACTGTTTAGTTTTATGAATATGCAATGCGAATCTAATGAAGATGAGCTTATAATTGATACAGATAATTTAGTGTTAGGGTATTGGGAAGCCTCTGCTTTTGAGTCAGATAAGATCACCTTTAAAAGGGGCGTGAAATTGCCAGATGATGGGTTTGGTGTACAATTTAAAACTAAAGGACAGTTGGTAGAATACGCCGCAGGATGGGGGGCGACACCTCCATTAACTTTTTCGAGTCGTAATGGTAAATGGGAGTTGATAGATAATACTATAGCGGTGACCCAGGAACATTTTCCTAACAATTATACTTGGAAGATCGAGACTTTAACGACAACAGAATTGGTTGTAACACGAACATTGACCGCTCAAGAAGAAGCACATGTAGCATTGCTTGAAATGTTTAAAGCGGTTGAGATGGAGCTGGAAGGTGTAGCTTGTGAAGAGGTTTCCGAATGGGGAATCACAGGATATGGTGCTAAGGCATGTGGAGGCTCACAAGGGTATGTAGGTTACCCTAAAACCATAGACACTACAGCATTTTTAAATCTTGTAGATGTTTACACTAAAGCAGAGCAAGCTTATAATGAAAAGTGGGGTGTGTTTTCTACTTGCGAAGTTATTGCGCCTCCAACTATGGTGAGTTGTGTAGATGGTGTTCCTGTCTTGCAATAGTATTACAAATAGATAATAAGGACCGTAATTATTAAGACTGGAACCTGCTACGGGTGGTTAGTGCTTCCTATAAACAACTGTTATATAATTTTAAGAATTCTATATATTGACCTGCTGGTTATGCAGGTTTTTTTGTTTATACTTGTGGTTGAATATGAGATAATATCTTAGAAACCTATTTAACATGTAACTATGACTACTTTTGAAAATTTAGCCTCTAAAATTGAAAATGCCAAAGCTTTAGATTTTGGTAACCTTTTAAGCGAATCTATAGCCTTATTTAAAAAAACATGGGTGCAAGGCTTGTTATTACAAGTTTTTACATTTATCGTTGTTTTACCTTTGTTCTTAATTGTCTATTTGCCTTTTTTGGGAGCTATTTTTGCAGGACAGCAGGGACAGTTTGAAGATCCTGCAGCATATAGTGCGCTCTTTGCTGGTTTGGGAATAGGTTTTTTTATGTTCTTTATAGTTGCCATATTAGCCATAGGTGTGGTGTCGTCTGCTTTAATAGCAGCATTTTTTAGAATTATAAAAAAATTAGATCACGATCAAGGAGTGGTTGTGTCCGACTTCTTTTATTTTTTTAAAGCTGGACGCTTAAAAAAGCATATGGTATTAACTTTATACACTTTTGGTATAGCTATACTAGCTACAATGCTTTGTTATTTTCCTTTGTTTTACGTAATGATACCTTTGTATTATGTGTCTATTTTCTTGGCGTTTCATGAAGATTTAGATGCAATGAGTATTCTTAAGCTTAGTTTTAAATTAGGACACAAAAAATGGGGGATCACATTTGGACTCTTTATAGTGTCTTATTTTGGGGCGCTTATTTTGGCGATGTTAACTTGTGGAATAGGAGTTTTCTTTTTAATATCAATAATGTATCATCCTGTGTATCTCGTTTACAAACATGTGGTAGGCTTTAATGAAGTTACAGAAATAGACCGTATTGGTGCTGGGGTATAATGTGAATCTAATTATAATGTTTAAAGTGTTCAGTTATGAAATTTGAAACTTTACTGTCAAAAATAGACAATGCTCACGATTTGGACTTCGGTACAATTCTGGGGGCCTCTATAGAGCTCTTTAAAAAAGTTTGGGTGCAAGGGCTTATTTTAATGCTTTTAGTATTGGTTGCATTAGTTCCTTTTTTTCTTTGGGTATATGTGCCTTTATTTAGGGAGCTTATGGAGCAGGCGCAAAGCGGAGCTTACGACAGAACAGGTGCATCTCAACTTGTAAAAGAGATGACAAAAAGCATGCAGTATACGATATTGGGCATTACATTTGTATATACGTTTTTTAGTACGGGATTGGTGTCTGGATTTTATAAAATTGTTAAGAAATTAGATCATGACGAGCCGTTCGTATTTGGTGATTTTTTCTATTATTTCAAGGGGCGTTATTTGGGGAAATTATTTGCTATTGCAGCGTTTACATTGTTGTTGGCGTTATTAAATCTAGTGTTTGAAAAGTTTTTACCAGCATTTTCGGCGTCATTATTAAAAATAGGTATCTCTTTAATCTTTAGTGTATACTCTTCTTTGTTTTTAGTGTTTTTTGCGTTTAACGAAACGCTAGAAATATCCGATATTTTTGTATTAAGTTTTAAGTTAGGGTCTCGTAAATGGGCATTATTATTTGGTCTTATTATAGTAGGTCTTATTTTAGGAATGCTAGGTGCATTGGGCTGCGGTATAGGAATGCTGTTTACATTTAGTATCATGTATTTGCCATTGTATATAGTGTATAAAACACTTTTTGGCTTTGATGCGCTAACCGATATAGATAAAATAGGATCTGACAGTATTTAAATTGTAATAAAGGTGCAAAGTTAGAACGGTTCTTGAGGTTGTGTAGTCGTATAAAGTAAAGGTTTTAGAGTCTTAAGATAGTAATGCCTTAAAAGTACGACTAATAAAAATACCCAATATCTAAATACGTTTAAATTGCGATTATTAATTCTTATACTTAGTGTGTTAAGTCTGCAGATGCTGTGGGCTCAAAAATCGAGTTTAGAATTGAAAATAAGTAATGATAAGTTGGTGTTTCAAGACCGTTATTACACAAGTGGTCTTCATGTTACTTACAGAAATGCAGCTCTCAAGCTCTTTAAGAACCAGGTAACAGCAGAAAAAAAAATACAATTAAATGTAACTTTTGGAAACGAAACGTATACACCTACTAATATTTATTCTTTTGATACTGTAGATTTTGATAGGCCTTATGCGGGATGGTTGTTTGGAGCTGTAGAGCTGGTAAAATTTCAGTCTACATCAGCATTAGTTGTGGCATTAGAATCTGGGATAACAGGTGAAGAGTCTTTATCGGGAACATTGCAAACAGAGTTTCATGATTTGGTTAATATAGATAGTAACCCAACCTGGTTTCAAGAGATTGCATTTAATTGGCTCTTCAATTTGAAGGTGTCAAACATTCATGAATTTAATTTAGGCGAAAAAGCACGTTTTCAAAATTATTTGCAGGGCAGTCTAGGGAGTAAAGATGTTTTTATTGCTAATGAAATGCGTATTTTTTTTGGCAAGCTTAACCGGTTACAGGATTCTTATCGTGTAGGCGCTTTATCTGGTGGAAATCGCAATGAGTTTTTTGGTTTTGTAGCAGCAGGTTACAAGTCGGTGTTTTTAAATGCACTCATAGAAGGGGCGCCTTTTAGTAATCGAGATGCTTTTACGGTAGTAGCACAACAACACGTGTTTAATGCCGCTTTAGGAAGTGTTGTAAGAACAAAATCTTGTGTTTTTAAATTAGAATATATCTTCAATACAAACGAAACTCCAGCTTCTACAAGTCACGCATATGGTGCATTTACTTTTGGAGTCAAT
>CAZLTR010000217.1:0-5796 GCA_964562415.1 uncultured Hyunsoonleella sp.
CTAATTGTACTTTATATAAGCTGTTTAACGATTCCATTTGTGCAGCTGCTAAAGACAATTCTTGTCCGTATTTCTTAGTCGCTTCAATTGAATCTACAGTTGGAGAAATTCCTTTTGCAGCACCTTCGAAGTTTTTAATGCTTTCACCTAAGCTAGCCATTAACTCTCCGTCAATCTTAGCTTCTTTTAATAATTCGTCTAGTTTTTTAGACAATACCCCTTGTGGGTTTTGTTGAGCTTCTTTCTTAGCAGCTTCTCCTCCAGCCAATTCTGGATATACTAAAGACCAGTCTACTTCGTCGTCTACAGGTTCAAATGCCGATAACGCAAAGATAATTGCTTCCGTTACAAGACCTATAGTTAACATTACGTTTCCAGTTAAAGGTCCAATCTCAAAGTGAATAATTTTGAATAAAGCCCCAACGATTACAATTGCTGCTCCTAACCCGTAGGCCATGTTCATGAATTTTTTACTTGCTTTTGAATTTGCCATAATTTTTGGTTTTTAATTCTAAGTAGCGAACTACTTAAAGTAGGTTAAATTAATAGTATTAATGATTATTGATTTGATTCTTATTTGCCGTTCTTAGTCACTGTTGTCCCCAGGTAATCCTGAACGGTTCTAAATCCTATATAACTTCTCGCAGAATCTGCGTATTCAAAATCTCTTGAACTTACTTGTAAATAATAAGCAACATCTTTCCAAGACCCTCCTCTAATCACTTTTCGTGTGTTATCTGGATCGTTTACACTTGGATTTATCGTTGATGAGTACTCGTAAGATGACGCATCGTAAGAGGCATTTACCCATTCGGAAACATTTCCTGCCATGTTGTACAAGTTATAATCGTTAGGTTCATACGATTTAGCTTCTACTGTATATAAAGCTTGATCTGCTGCATAATCTCCACGTACTGGCTTAAAGTTCGCTAAGAAACACCCTCTATCGCTTTTCGTGTAAGGGCCACCCCAAGGATAAGTCGCTGCTTGTAACCCTCCACGTGCTGCATATTCCCACTCTGCTTCAGATGGCAATCTAAAAGAGTTTACATTGTGACCACCTTTTTTAGATTTTTGATACGTATTCTTATTAAGTGTTCGCCATTCGCAAAAAGCTTTAGCTTGTTTCCAAGTTACACCTACTACAGGATAATCTCCATAAGCATCATGCCAAAAGTAATCATTGTGCATTGGCTCATTATATGAGTATTGGAAATCTCTAATCCAAACTGTAGTATCTGGATAAACTTCTACCTCTTCTTTAATTACAACTTTACTTCTACTCACCCCTCTTTTTCTAGCGGCTTCTTGAATGTCCATATAGTTGTATTGAAATTTAAATTTCTTAACATCCCAAGTACGATTACCATTATAAGACTCCTCTATTGGTAAATACATCGTGTCCATCACCTCTGTATAGAACTCGTCTGGGTATTCATCTGTATCGAAAACTAAATCTACGTCTTTATTAATCTTTCTCCCTTCATAGCCTGTAGGACCTAACCCTGTATAATTCTCAAACATATACTTTTCGTAAACAGACATATTAGCTGTATCTGCATCTTTAAATGCATATTCACCAATACCTCCATCTTCAGGAGTTTTCCCAACTTCATCGGCTAAGATGGCCAATTTCATTCGTATTGTAGAGTCTCTTACCCAATTTACAAACTGACGGTATTCGCTATTCGTAATTTCAGTTGCATCCATATAAAAAGCTCTTACTGTAACAGTTTTGCCTGGTGCATCATTTACTCCAGCAAGATCGTCATCTGCTTTACCCATTATAAATGCACCTCCTGGTACTAACGTCATCCCGTATGGTTTCTCAGGATGCCACTTTTTTCCTTGATCTCCAACTAGTTCGCCCCTATCCTTAGAGCCACAACTAGCCAGTAGTGTCATTACTGCGGTTAATAAAATAAACTTCTTCATATACATAGAAAAATCGAGGTTAATTATTATAGGTTATATTTTGAGACCGTAAACATATTTATATATTTTCTAAAAAACAACTTTTTGTCTAAAAAAATAACATTTCATCGTAAAAAATTGGCATTTTACCGATGAAACTAATGCTTTGCTCATTTTCACTTTAGTTAAATAGAATTCTTCTGAAATGCCTTAAACCATCTATCGGGTACTAAATTGTTACAGGCATCCAAATAATCCTGATGTGTGCAAGGTAATAACGTATGTCTTTTTAATTTATTATTTACCTCTGCTAAAAAAGGAATCTCTACCCACCAACGTCCTGTCTTATTACTCTTATAAAAGACTAACTCATTATCTTCCACTAAGGTAAAGTATTTTTGATAATTTTTTTCATCTGAAAAGTCATCATCTTTAACACGGCAATTCACGCCCTCTATAAAATACCAAATAATTTGAGCCACAAGCATAGACGTAATGTCATCGTCTGCCGAAGGTCTGTATTCATAAATTCCAAAAGAACTCACCTTATTACTAATACCCGCATATCGTGATATAGCGCAAATCTCCTTACCGTCTAAACCATTAGGAGAAAATTTCTGTTTTAAACTCACTTCTGCACCTTTAACTGCTGTAAGATCCAAACTCACTATGTTGGCATCTCTTAGCACAGGTTCTACCAAGGTAATATCGCTGTTGATAGCACCAAGACGGTAGGACTCAAAATACAAACGCTCCATTAAATCTATTTCCTCTTGAGAATTGAAATAGGTTTGATAGCCTATATTAGAATAATTAAACAGGTTATACGGCTCATCTAGAATAATTTTCCCAACATAACTGTTATTTTTAATGGGCTTAGCAGAATCTCCTAAGTCGAACTTACTGTCTACATTCACCAAATTTACCATAGGCATTAACGCATCGTAAGCGCGGTAATTGGCATAGGTTAAATCTTGACTACCTCCCAAAAGTACTGGGATGATATTTTTCTTTATGAGAATTTCTATAGTTTCTCTTAATGCAAAATAGGTGTCTTCTACACTTTCTCCAGCATTTATATCCCCCAAATCTACAACATGAGTAGTCCAGGTACCAGGATAGAGGGCATATAAGGCTTTTCGTATCTCATCGAGACTAAAGGCTTCTCCAATATAGTCGGCATCATTTCTATTCTCTATCACTCCTAGAATAGCAATATCTACCCCGTCTAATGCAGGCAAACCATGTTGTGCCGAATGAATTTTTAATTTTCTCCCCAGAGCTTGCATTGACAATAATTGGTTATGCGCTAATACATTGTCCGATACAGGTGAAAGAAAATTAAAATTCATAACTGCTTAACTATTTTTTCTTGATTGCCGTTTTCTTTGTTGTTGTTTTTTTTGCTGCTGTTTTCTTTTTAACAGTCGTTTTTTTCTTAGGTGCTGCTTTTTTCTTAGGCGCCTTTGTAGCGATATGAGCTTGCGCTTCTTCCAATGTCATGTCGGTTACATCAACCGTTTTAGGCAACTCTACTTTTATTTTGCCTTTAATAACATTGTGTCGCCCCCATCGAGCCTTTTCTACACGAATGCCTTCGGCTTCCCAGTGATGAATTAATTTGTCTTTTTCTTTTTGAATTTTATCTTCTATCAACTGTACGATATCGGCATCTGATAAGTTATCCCAATCGTATTTTTTATTGACATTAATAAACATGTTGTTCCATTTAATAAATGGTCCAAAACGCCCTTTTCCTTTTTGTACAGGTAAATCCTGATACATATATATAGGTGCATCTGCTTTTTGCTTTTCCTTTATCAAAACGATAGCATCATCGAGCTCTACACTTAAAGGATCTTGTCCCTTAGGCAAGGATACATAGGCTGCACCAAATTTTACATATGGCCCAAAACGTCCATTATTTACAAGCACCTCTTCACCTTCATATTCCCCAAGAGTTTTAGGCAATTGAAATAAATCTAAAGCTTCCTCGTAAGTAATTGTATTTAGTTGCTGGTCTGGCCCTAAACTGGCAAACTGAGGTTTTTCTTCATCATCTACAGTTCCTAATTGCACCATTGGACCAAACTTCCCTAGACGTACACTTACACGTCGCCCTGTTTTAGGGTCTTCACCAAGGATACGCTCTCCAGATTCACGTTCGGCATTTTCTTTAACATCTTCTACAACAGGATGGAATTTTTTATAAAACGACTGCATCATTTCGGTCCAATCTTCTTTTCCTTCAGCAATCTCATCAAAATCCTCTTCTACCTTTGCAGTAAAGTTGTAATCGAGAATAGCTTCAAAATGATTTACAAGAAAATCTGTTACAATCATTCCTATATCTGTTGGTACTAACTTCCCTTTGTCCGATCCTACTTTTTCAGACAATTCTATATCAACAATTTTACCTTCTTGCAATTTCAATTGGGTATACGGGCGTTCCACACCATCTACAGTCCCCTTTTCTACATAATTCCTATTTTGAATGGTTGAAATAGTAGGTGCATAAGTAGACGGGCGTCCAATACCTAACTCTTCTAATTTCTTAACTAGAGACGCTTCTGTAAAACGCGCAGGAGGTCTTGTATAACGCTCTGTCGCTGTGATATAACTATTTAAGAGTGTTTCTTCGATTTGCAATGCTGGTAACATACCATCTTGCTCTGTATCTTCATCATCTGTACCCTCTAAATACACTTTTAAAAATCCGTCAAATTTTATCACCTCTCCATTAGCTGTGAAAATGTCGTCATGAGTAGATCCCGATATTTTCACATTAGTGCGCTCTAATTGGGCCTCACTCATTTGCGATGCTATTGCACGTTTCCAGATTAACTCATACAAACGGGCTTGATCTCTATCTATATCTACCGTATGTCTAGAAAAATCGGTAGGTCGTATCGCTTCGTGCGCTTCTTGAGCCCCCTTAGCCTTTCCTTTATAATTCCTAGGATTACTATAAGGCGCTCCATAAGCAGCCTCTATTTCGGTTTGTGCGCCTTGTCTGGCTTCATCAGACAAGTTCACACTGTCTGTTCTCATATAAGTAATTAAACCTGCTTCGTAAAGGCGTTGTGCCATCGTCATCGTTTTACTTACAGAAAAATACAATTTTCTAGAGGCTTCTTGTTGTAATGTAGATGTTGTAAAAGGTGCTGCTGGCGATTTCTTTGCAGGCTTCTTTTGTAAGTCTGCTACTTTAAAATCGGCCTTAGCATTGCGCTCTAAAAATTCCTGTGCTTCAACTTTCGTTGAAAAGTTCTTTGGCAATTTAGCTTTAAAACTTTGCCCGTCTTCATTAGAAAATTCAGCATCTATTCGATAAGATGCTTTAGGCGTAAATCCTTGAATTTCGCGTTCTTTTTCTACAATTAAACGCACAGAAACAGACTGTACACGTCCTGCAGACAAACCACCTTTAACTTTTCGCCATAAAACAGGAGATAATTCGTAACCTACAATGCGATCTAAAACACGACGTGCCTGTTGCGCATCTACTAAATCGTAATCGATTCCTCTGGGGTTTTCTATGGCTTTTTTTATTGCTGCCTTTGTAATTTCATGAAAAACAATACGTTTAGTCTTCTCCTTTTCTAATTGTAGTGTTTCTGCCAAATGCCATGCTATTGCTTCTCCTTCTCGATCCTCATCACTTGCTAACCACACCATCTCTGCACGCTTAGCAAGACCTTTTAGTTTTTTTACAACTTCCTTTTTATCTTTTGAAACCTGATATTTAGGCTTAAAATCACCTTCTACATCTACCCCTAACTCCTTAGATGGCAGGTCTGCAATATGCCCAAAACTGGATTCTACTTTAAAATCTTTTCCTAAAAATTTCTCTATAGTTTTAGCCTTGGCTGGTGACTCAAC
>CAZLTR010000218.1:0-5776 GCA_964562415.1 uncultured Hyunsoonleella sp.
CCCAAGGAGTCTCTGCAGGTGTAAAAGAAGTAATAGGGGTGTTTTTAAGATATACCGAAGGGGCTTATGCCGTAAATTATGGAAATAGCTCTATTGGTTTGTTTACCAATTTACCAGAAATGCTGGATAAAGCGGTAATTTCACGTGTGCAAGGTCGTTTTAAAATTGATGGTGCCAGAACTACAAACGATTTTTTAGACCAAGATCATTTATGGTGGCATAAGATAGAGGAAACCATGCCCGATTTTGTCAACATGCAAGGTCCAGAAGCGTATACGTATTTACAGGACCAAAGTTTAGCCAAGTCTATGGGAGATATTTTAAAACAAATAGAAAAACCTACCGAGGCGCGCGTACATGAGGTTTATGATAAAGTAGAAAAAGACTATGGAACGCATCAGCATTTATTTTTTGCGCAGCTTTATAAAGAAATTCAAGGTATTTTTCCATTTTTCTCTTCTAGAGATGTGAGAAATATACAATCGGCAATATCATTGCGATTAACCGATTTTGATTTAGAAGACGATTGGTTTGAGCATCCCGAAACGTATTTTAAACAAGATTATACTACAAAATTTAATATGTTGCAGGAGTTGATGCGTACCAATATGAAAGGTTTAGATTTTTCTGAAATTCGCCGTCAAGAAGTGGTGCGGTATTTAGACAATGTGGCTACAATTGCAGATACAGATTTTAAACGTAAGGTAGATGCTAGAGTCCATCAATTACAAATAGAAACTAAAGCTAGACGTGTTTTTGAAAATGAAGGCTAAACACATAAAACATATAAAACAAACCTTACTTTCAGATAATTATTACGTTTTAAATAATGTTACTTTCGATTATTTGATGCGAGATGGAAAATGGGTTACCCAAATGCGAGAAGTTTATGATAGGGGAGATGGCGCAGGAATTTTATTGTATAATACCACTAAAAAAACAGTGCTCTTAACCCAACAATTTCGTATGCCTACGTATTTAAATGGTAATACCGATGGGTTTTTATTAGAAATAGCAGCAGGCATGCTCGATAAAGATGCTCCAGAAGCTTGTGTGATTAGAGAAACCGAAGAAGAAGTAGGGTACCGTTTAAAAGATGTTAAAAAAGTATACGAAGCGTATTCGTCGCCAGGCGTACTTACCGAAAAAATGCACTTTTTTGTTGGCGAGTACACCGATGCCATGAAAGTGAGTGAAGGGGGAGGCTTAGACAGTGAACACGAAGATATTGCTGTTATAGAATTACCTTTTGCAGAAGCCACTGCGATGTTAGAGGCTGGAGAGATTCACGATACCAGAACTATTGTGCTGTTACAATATGCGCAATTGCATAAATTGTTATAAAAAGAGAAACTACGAATTGAGAGTAGATTGAAATATGAATAAATTAAAACAAGCAAATTTATACCGAAGCGAATTAATTCCAGTAAGTGGAAAGTTGGTAGAACGTTACAATAAATGCTTGGTAAAATTAGGGTTTACTAAAACCACGCTTAAAGCCTTTCATATAGATGGTATAGGATGGAGCCCAGAAGTTGCAGAAGAAAAGGAAGACGTGAATTACCTTAGTAATGGCGAAGCAAATCCGCATGGTATCATTATATCCCCTTTGCAAAAGGGTAAACCTGTGTATCTGCCATTTCACACTTTCGATAAAGCCCTAATGACGCAGGTATTTAAAACCTATGGGAAAAATATAAAAGATATCACGAGAGATTCTGCTATTTGTTTAGACTTCGACCAAGGTATCGATGCATTTTATGAGCCCTTAGATGTGTTAAAATATAAAACAGTAACGGTTCATTTTCATCTTATTGACGATCTAGATAAAGTTAAAGCTAAGCAGTTAGAATTGGTTGAGGAATTTAACAGAGGGCATAATTTTATTAGAGAAACGCTACATAAAAAGTTATTAGATTCAGCAAAAACTTATGGTGATTTAAGAACACGAGATCTTAATTTATCTAGCATTACCTATCTCACAGATTCGTTTTACACGAGAGCTTTTGGCGGGGTATATGTTTTGCGCGATTTTATACAAACCATAGTGGTATTCGAGGATGAAAATTGGCATAAAGAAGCCATTAAAGATACGGTTTACGACGTGTTAATTTATCATATACAGCAACCAGAGCTTATGGATAAATTGCGAAGTCATATGATTGTGGAATATAATTTAGAAGCAGAGGTAAAGACCAAGCGTTACCAGCGTATTAAGAAATTTGAAATGTTTAAACAGCTCAAGGCAACACAGCACCCTATTCAGCATATTTTAAACGATCCTATCTTATTTAAAAGTTACCTTAATAAATTAGACATAGGTGCTCGTAAAGCAGTAATGGGTGTTGAACGTTACTTGGAGAAATTACAAGTAAGCAATCAACATAAAATAGGCGATGTGATAGATTTAAAGTTTTTTGAAGCACTGCATAAACCCCATTCGTCTTTAGAGCTAAAACATCAAGATTTAATTTGGAAACTTTTAGTCAATATTGCGCCTAAGGACATTTTATATTGGTACTGGTACGATAAGGTAGATTTTTACAGTAATTTTAAAAATTGGGACGAGTCTTTTAAAGATTGGGTGATAGAAACGATAGACGCAAATATTTAAATAGGGCTAATAAGCTAACAAATACTAATAACTGCTGCTTAAAAACGCAGCATGATGTAAATACGAACTACTATGGGTTTAGATGTAATTATTTTTATAGCAGCAATTTTATTGGGAATTTTTGTGTATTGGAGAGAATCTCAAAAAAATACAGTGTATCGTTTTTTTAACAAACTGTTTAATAGTAAAGCACTTCAAATGCAACCCGATAATCCTAAAGGTTTTGTATACAAACAAGCGTTTTTACCCAGATTACTATATGTTGCAGGTATTTTATTGCTAATAGGTTTGGTGATACAGTTTTTGTCGCCATTTGCCATATTTACCAGTTATTATGGCATTTCTGCATTTGCATCTACGGTTGTAGGAACACTAGTAGGGACTTATGTGGCGCATTTCGCTTTAAAATCGGGGCAGGTTATCGAAACGAAAAGTGATGCATTAGAAGAGCTTGTGCAGGATACTTTAGAAAAAGGAAAAGATCTTATTGACGATTTAAAAACAGGTACTTCAAATGCTGTAGAACAGCAAGAGACCTCTAAACCATTTGCATCTGCCGAGAGTACATCGCAACCAGAAACGAAAAGTGCCAGAGCACGCTTAAAAGATAAAGGGTTACTTTAATAAAAAATTAGAACTTTAAAAGTTTAAAAGTGATTATGATGAGCTTTATGCTCTAAAACTTAAATTTAAAATGATTAGAAACTACTGGAATAAAGGAAAAAAACAAAAAACAATTACCTTATTATTGGTATTGCTACTGCTTATTATTTTGTTTGTGTTGCGCGACGATTACCAACCTGTTTTGTTGTTCTTGAGGAAATTTAGCTTTATAATTTTGTTATCAATTGCAGTTTTGTTTTTCGGAATGCGAAAGTTTAGAGCATCGGCAAGCAGTTTTGGACGCTTAGCTATTTTAGCAGTTTTAATACTGTTTTATGGAGGCTTGTATATCATAGGATGGCATTTTAAAATGTACGATTACATGAAAATGTATAATGTATTTAACCATTTAAATAAGGTAGAGATAAACAGTTTGCCTTTAACCCAAAATGAGCGTATACAACCTCTACGTAATATATTTTCTATGGCTAACGAGAGTGTAGGAGAAACTAAAGATGTATCCTTACCGCATTTGGTACGAGTGGGCGACCAAAATAAATGGACAATGGCTATTCAACCTACCGAGAAGTACATGTGGCAGGGGATGACCGATAATACAGAAGAGGTCTTTGCGGTGTCTAGTACAACTCCATTTCCAAGGTTTTCTAGCGAAAATAGAATTCCCGTAACCTTTTCTATAGGAGAGTCCTTAAAGTTTAGTAGAAATACTTATAATGCTGTGGTGCAGCGATTCAATTTTTTTCAGTTGTTTACGCTAGAGCCTAGTGATACGTATTATATGAAAAATGATGCTGGCGCTTGGGTGCAAGTGGTGAGTTTGATAAAATGGAAAGGCTTCTTATTTCCTTATCCTACCTTTGGAGGCGTTATGGTTATAGATAATGGTGCTCATGGTATGAGTGATTATATAGAGCGTATTCTTATAGGAAAAGGAACTTACATTAGTCCAGAAAATATGAAGCAGCATAACTATTTAACGCGTCAAAATACTTTGGCAGAGAAGGTGTCTAAATTGCAAGCAGAGTCTTTAAAGTTTTTAGGCGGTTTTAGTGACCCTTTACCCTGGAACATGAAAACAGCTGTAAAAATTCCCGAAATGCCTAAAGATCAAAATCAACAACCTTATGTAACCGATTTTAATTTTTCTGATACAGATACAAATGCATACAGTGGTTTATACCATTGGTTTGGTTTAGAACCTGTAGGTAATGAGCGTACCAGTTTAAGTTTTAGTGTATTTATTCCAGCAGATGGAACCGATAAACTGTATTATTACAATCATGCGGCGAAGAAACAAGGTTATGCAGGAGTTTCGGCCATGCCTTTAAAAGTTAAGGAATCACGAAAAGAATTCGATTGGAATGCCAATACGCCTGTAGAGTTTAGACCTTACATTAAACATATAGCGGGACGTAAAAGATTGTTTTTTATGGGTACGGTATCCTCTATTAGTAATAAAGATGCACAGCAGTTCGATGGCGCTGCCACTCCAGATTTGGTTTTGGTGGACAGTGAGTATAGAGATGTGGTTTGGATTGATGTGAAACACCCCAGCCAGTGGGATAAAAATGTATACGAACAATTACATGAAGCTTGGCGCGCTAGTGAAGGTATTGGCTATTATTTTGTAGAAGAGAGCAAAACGATTGAAACTAGTAGTAATATAATTAATGATACCGCTAAAGTTATAACGCCTGTAAGAGATAATACCGAAGCTATTGAAGCCCTGCAACGACAACTAGACTCTTTAAAGGGCTTATAAAAAAAGGTGTCTTAAATTTTTAAGACACCTTTTAATGTTTTTAGATTCTTCTGTAAGTAGTAACATCTACTTCTGTGCCTTCTTCGTCTTGAAAAGTGTCACGAATCACTAATGTTGTTTCATTTAGTGTTGTGATTTCAGATGTTGACGTTTCCGTTTCAACTTCAATATCTTCTACATCGATCAAGTCTCCAAATAAATCTCCAAAATCAATTGGTAATTCATCTAGGTTTACTCCATCTACTCCAGCAGATATTACATTACCATCTAAAGTGTAAGGTAAAGAGAATTCGCTAGTATCACACTCATCATTAAAAGTAAACGGTTGATTAGAGGTAAACTCACTTGCTGTAAAGACAAGAGTTTCAGTTAATTCACATTCAGATAATTCTACAGCTTCACCGTCTTCGGTTAAAGAAACGATTTGCCAAGTACCAATTAATTGGTCTTGATTGATTGATGATCCTCCAGAATCGTCATCACTGCTACAAGAATTTCCTAATACAACAAGTGCCGCTGCGGCCAAAAAGAGTTTGATTTTTTTCATACTTAAAATTTTTATATAAGTGAGCAAAATAATAAAAAAATAACAATTTTAACATCTCTAAGGCTTTTAATATAGAATTCATCTTGATTTTTTGTTTTTAACCGAAAATGAGTTGAAATTTAACCAGATGAGGCCCTTTTTGAAGCTCATAGCAGCGCTACGGACAAAAAAAGTAACGAAATAGGGGTGAATTTTAGCCATTTTTTAGGAAATAGAAAAAGTCAAGATG
>CAZLTR010000219.1:0-5756 GCA_964562415.1 uncultured Hyunsoonleella sp.
ATCTGGATAAATTTCAACTCATTTTCGGTTAAAAACAAAACGTCAAGATGAGTTCATTATATAAAGGGGTAATGTAAAATTAGCCATATTATTTAGTTTACAATAATTTAAAGGCACTAGCAGTTGAAACGCTAGTGTCTTTTTTTATTAAGTCACAAGAGATGGTTTACTAGTGAGACTAAAGTTATACAGTAAACTATAAAAATATAAATGCTGTGAGTCGTGATATGGGATAAACGTGATTTATATATTTAGAGTGCTTATTACGCATGTAACTTCTTTAAAAAAAACCTGTCAATCATAATATCTTCAAAGTCTACTTTAGGCTATTGGTAAAACATAAGAAAACACAAATTAGTGTTGCATATCACAGTTAGAGCAACAAGGAAAACGTTGGAGTAAATAGATTCGAAAGCTAAGGATAGTAAGGTATACTTATAAATTATCGGTTAATATGTGGTAAATATGTTGCATATATTAGTTACATACTAGAGCATCTTTTATTTTTATAAAAAATTCCACCATGAATAGAGATGTAACATTAAGACTTTTAACATTCACAGTGCTAGCGGTATTGACATTAAGTTGTTCTAACGATGAAGACAATGTTAATATAGAAAAAATAGAAAAAGAGGAAATTCCTGCTCAACCAGAGGAAGAAGTGGTCGAGGAACAAGTAGGAGGAGGCATAAGAGCATTAACTGCTAAAGAATTTGTAGCCGATATGAAACCAGGATGGAATTTTGGAAATTCTTTTGATGTGGCAAATTCAGATAAAACGGCTTGGGGAAATCCTTTACCAACCACAGCTGTAGTAGATGCGGTTTTCGAAAGGGGGTTTAGAACACTTAGATTACCTGTAACTTGGGCTTATAATATGGGGAATTCTCCGAGTTTTACAATTGAGCCATCGTATTTTGATCGTATAGAAATTATTGTAAAACATGCACTAGCAAAAGGGATGTATGTTATTATTAATATACACCATGATGACAAATGGATTATACCTGCTGAAGCTAATGCTAATGCTACAAATTTACAATTGGATAAAGTTTGGACACAAATAGCAAACCGTTTTAAAGATTATAGTGATTATTTAATTTTTGAATTATTAAATGAGCCAAGGCATGTTGAAACGCCAGAAGAGTGGACTGGAGGTACTGAAGCGGGAAGACGCGTGCTCAATACTTTTAATAAAACAGCGCTTAATGCCATACGGGAAACAGGAGGAAATAATGCCAAGCGTAAAATAATGGTAGCACCTTATGCAGCAGCAGTCACTAGTACCGCTTGGAGAGGTTTTGAAGTGCCTAATAACGATAAAGATGTTATTATATCATTACATGCTTATTTCCCGTTTCGATTTGCTTTAGAAGCTTCAGATTCTACGTGGGGGACAAATCAAGACAAACAACAAGTAGATGCTTTAATGAATAGAATTGAAGCAAACTTTATTGCCAAAGGACTGCCTGTTGTCATGGGCGAATGGGGGAGTATTAAACTTGTAGCACCTGCTTCCGAGCGTTTAAAACATGGAGATTATTTTGTAGAAGCCTGCCTAAGCAAAGGTATTGTGCCAGTGGTATGGGACGATGGTGGTAACTTTGGTTTGCTTAATAGAAGAACATTTGGTTGGGATTTCCCAAACATAGCAGATGCTGCTGCTGATAATTAATTTAGATTTAATTAATAACTCTTAGTAGTTAGCGCATAGCTACTAAGGGTGAAATTTTACATTTAGTCTCTTATCTTCTTTTTGCGAAGTTCAAAATTCTGTCCAAGATATACTTTACGTACCATTTCGTCATTGGCAAGCTCTTCGGGTTCTCCAGCCTTAAGGATACTACCTTCAAACATAAGGTAAGTTCTGTCTGTAATAGCAAGCGTTTCTTGTACATTATGATCGGTAATAAGTATGCCTATGTTCTTTTTAGTGAGTTGTGCTACAATGCGTTGAATGTCTTCTACAGCCACAGGATCTACACCAGCAAAAGGCTCGTCTAATAATATAAAATTAGGATCTGTAGCTAAAGCGCGAGCAATTTCTGTACGACGGCGTTCCCCTCCAGATAGCAAATCCCCTCTATTTTTTCTGATATGGCCAAGGCTAAATTCTTCAATTAAAGATTCCATTTTCATGACCTGTTCTTTCTTACTTAATTTGGTAAGTTGAAGTACACTTAAAATGTTATCCTCTATACTTAACTTTCTAAAAACAGAAGCTTCTTGTGCGAGGTATCCAATACCGTTTTGCGCCCTTTTGTACATTGGAAACTTGGTGATTTCGGTATCGTCTAGAAAAATGTGGCCACTATTGGGTTTAACCAAGCCAACAGTCATGTAAAAAGATGTTGTTTTTCCTGCGCCGTTAGGACCTAAAAGTCCCACGATTTCTCCTTGATGTACTTCTAAAGAAACGTCTTTTACGACTTTACGTCCATTGTAGGACTTCATTAAATGTTCTGCTCTTAAAACCATAGCTGCAATAACGTAAAAAAATATGAATTATTACCAAGTTTAACGTCTGTCTTTATATACATGAGGCAACACATAAACGTTTAATATGTATTACAATTTAGCTTTTTTGCGTTGGCTTCTAATTACTAATTTAGAGATATAGATACTTACCTGATATAACACTAAAATAGGTATTGCAACAATAATTTGACTTGCAATATCGGGTGGTGTTATAATGGCAGAAAGGATCAATACAATAACCAAGGCATATTTTCTATATTTCCTAAGAAACTCTGGGGTAACTAAGCCTACTTTAGTTAAAAAGTATATAATAATAGGCAATTCAAAAATGAGACCAGAGGCCAAAACAGAAGCTCTAACCAGTCCTATGTAAGAACTAATATCTATTTGATTGTCCACTTTTGCAGAAATGGTATAATTAGCCAAGAAGTTTATAGAAAGTGGGCAAATAATATAGTATCCAAACAAGACACCAATAAAAAACAAGATGGAAGAAATAATGATAAAACCACGCGAATGTTTCCTTTCATTACTATGCATTGCAGGGCTTATAAAACGCCACAATTCAAAAATAATATAAGGGAAAGTTAAAATAAAACCACCTAGAATAGCTGTCCAAATATCTGCAGAGAATTGTCCAGCCATGGTTCTATTTTGTAAAATTAACGGAATTTCATCATTACAAAACGTAGTTTCAATAGCAATGAAATTAGCTGTCTTACATAAAAAGTCATACGTTGGAAAAGTCATATCCAGCGGCGCAAATATAATTTCATCAAAAATGAATCTACTCGATATAAATGCAATACCACCAATTACAACAATAGCGATTACAATTCGTATTAAGTGCCAGCGCAACTCTTCGAGATGATCTAAAAAAGACATCTCATTTACATTTTTATTTGCCATTATATAATTCCTTCTTTTACCAAATCATGTATATGTATTACACCCGTGTATACCCCATCGTCTTCTACTAAAAGTTGAGAGACGCCATTCGTTTCCATAAGCTCTTTAGCATCTACGGCCATAGCGTCGCTTGCAATGCGTTTTGGGGTTGTAGTCATAATATCACGAGCTGTTAAGTCTTTAAAACTATCGGTTTTACTTAGCATTCTACGCAAATCTCCGTCGGTAATTACACCAACGATAGTGTCTTGGTTAACAACAGCAGTTACTCCTAAAAGTTTTTCAGAGATTTCTAGAATAACATCCTTAACACTGGCCGTACTGGGAACCTGCGGTTTTTGGTTTACAGCAGCAATTGTACCAACTCTTAGGTACAGTTTTTTGCCTAATGCTCCACCTGGATGGTATTTTGCAAAGTCTTTACTAGAAAACCCACGTTTTTCTAACAAACACACAGCTAAGGCATCTCCCAGTACTAATTGTGCAGTTGTACTAGTGGTAGGTGCTAAGTTATTAGGGCATGCCTCTTTTTCTACAAAGGCATTTAAAACATAATCTACTTGTTGACCTAAAAAAGAGTCGGGATTGCCTGTAATGGCAATCATTTTATTTTTAGCATTTTTAATTAAAGGCACCAACACTTTTATCTCGGGAGTATTACCACTTTTGGAAATGCAAATTACAATATCATCTTTAAAAATCAGCCCTAAATCACCATGTATAGCATCTGCGGCATCCATAAAAACGGCTGGCGTTCCCGTAGAGTTAAGTGTGGCTACAATTTTACTAGCAATAATAGCACTTTTACCAATACCAGTAATGATAACGCGACCTATAGAATTAAAAATAAGATCTACACTATTTGAAAAATCATCATTGACTAATGCCGCTAAATTTGAAATAGCCTTAGCTTGTATTTCTAGGGTTTGTTTAGCAATATTTATACTGTTATTTTTGTGATCCAAACGTTTTTCTGTTTACAATGTTAACTCTTTTAATGATTTTGTGCGCTTTATGCTTTCAATTTAAATTTTTGTCGTAAATTCAAATTTCGTTACAAAACTAACGAAAAAAAAGAAAGAGGGCTCTCCATAAATAGCACTAAATTATATGGAGTAAATACGGAAACGTATATTAATATAAACTAGTTAATAAATTTTTATAGATTTTATGTCTGACGTAAAAACTGATTTACACGAAGCTTTAAAAAAGTATTTCGGGTTTAATAAATTTAAAGGACTTCAAGAGGATGTTATAAAAAGTATTTTGCAAGGCGATCATACCTTTGTTATAATGCCTACAGGAGGAGGTAAATCACTTTGTTACCAATTGCCTGCTTTAATGCAAGAAGGTACAGCGATAGTTGTATCTCCGCTTATCGCGTTAATGAAAAATCAAGTCGATGCCATTCGTGGAGTGTCCAGTAATGATGGTGTGGCACATGTATTAAATTCATCTCTCAATAAAACAGAAGTTAAGCGTGTTAAGGAAGATATTTCAACAGGAATTACAAAATTATTATATGTGGCACCAGAGTCTTTAACCAAAGAAGAGAATGTTGAGTTTTTGCGTACTGTAAAAATATCTTTTTTGGCGATTGATGAAGCGCATAGTATTAGTGAATGGGGACATGATTTTAGACCAGAATATCGTAATTTAAGACATATTATAGGACGTATTGGCGAAAATATTCCAATTATAGGATTAACAGCTACAGCTACACCTAAAGTACAAGAAGACATTATCAAAAATTTAGGTATTTCTGGAGCAACTACTTTTAAAGCGTCTTTTAACAGGCCAAATTTGTATTATGAAGTAAGGCCAAAAACTAAAAATGTAGATGCAGATATTATTCGATTTATCAAATTAAATGAGGGTAAATCTGGTATTGTATACTGCTTAAGTCGAAAACGGGTTGAGGAATTAGCGCAAGTTTTGCAGGTTAACGGGATTAATGCAGTACCCTATCATGCTGGATTAGACGCCAAAACAAGATCGAGTCATCAAGATAAATTTTTGATGGAAGATGTAGAGGTGGTTGTAGCTACTATTGCTTTTGGAATGGGAATCGATAAGCCCGATGTACGTTTTGTAATTCATCACGATATTCCTAAAAGTATAGAAAGTTACTACCAAGAAACAGGACGGGCAGGACGAGATGGTGGAGAAGGCCATTGTTTAGCATTTTATGCGTATAAGGATATAGAAAAACTTGAAAAGTTTATGTCTGGTAAGCCTGTTGCTGAACAAGAAATAGGTCACGCTTTATTACAAGAGGTGGTTGCCTTTGCCGAGACATCTATCTCCAGACGTAAATTTATTTTGCACTATTTTGGAGAAGCATTCGATACCGCTACTGGAGAAGGTGG
>CAZLTR010000220.1:0-5710 GCA_964562415.1 uncultured Hyunsoonleella sp.
TGTTTTTGTATTTTTGCTTTGTAAATATAACAATCATGAAAGACATCTTTTACGCTATACAAGATTTATTTGTCAATGTGCTTTTTGCTCCTTTAGACGCTATAAGAAAATTAGAATTAGAAAATTGGTGGTTAGCCAATACCGCTTCTTGGATTTTTATCATTATAGGCTTTGTTGCTATGGTGTATTGGATGAAGCAACTTCAAATTTTCAACACTAACAACGAGGAAGACAAAAGTATTTCGTCTCACTCGTTCTTATAGTTTTCTTTTATAGATCGAAACCAATATCTTTACGATAATACATCTTATCAAATTGTAGCTTGTCTATACTTTGGTAAGATTTTTTTATGGCTTCTTGGTAGGTATCACCATAAGACGTTATCGCTATGACGCGTCCACCAGAGGTTACTACTTTACCGTCTTCTAACTGTGCACCAGCATGAAAAGGAATAGAATCTTCTATGGTATCAATACCCGTAATTACTTTACCTTTTTCATAAGCTTCTGGATACCCACCAGATACTAACATAATTGTTGTTGCAGCACGCTCATCAATATCAATATCTATTTCATTTAAAGTACCATTAGCCATAGCCTGTAATACATCAACTAAATCGTTTTTAAGTCTTGGAAATACAACTTCAGTTTCAGGATCACCCATACGTACATTATATTCTATAACTTTAGGATCATCTCCAACTTTTATCAAGCCTATAAAGATAAAACCTACATAAGGCAAATTATCCTTCTTTAAGCCTTCTACTGTTGGCTTTACTATACGCGTTTCTATTTTATTTAAAAATTCGTCTGTTGCAAAAGGTACTGGAGAAACAGCGCCCATACCCCCAGTGTTTAAACCTGTATCACCTTCACCTATACGCTTGTAATCTTTGGCTGTTGGTAGTATTTTATAATTGGTTCCATCGGTTAACACAAAACAGCTTAACTCTATACCATCTAAAAACTCTTCTATAACCACTTTGGTACTTGCATTTCCAAACTTAGCATCTACCAACATGCTTTTAAGCTCTGCTTTAGCTTCTTCTATATCTTTTAGTATAACAACGCCTTTTCCAGCAGCCAAACCATCTGCTTTTAAAACATATGGTGGTTTTAAGGTTTCTAAAAAGGCATAACCCTGTTCTACCGTGTCTTTAGTAAAACTCTCATAAGCTGCTGTTGGAATATTATGGCGGTATAAAAATTCTTTAGCAAATTCTTTACTTCCTTCTAATTCAGCGGCGGCTTGTTGCGGGCCTATAACAGCAACATGCTTTATCTCTGCATCATTCAAAAAGAAATCATGAACACCATTTACTAACGGATCTTCTGGTCCTACAACTACCATGTCTATGGCTTTATCTAAAACCAACTGTTTAATAGCAGGAAAGTCGTTAACGCCTATATTCACATTAATGGCAACTTCTGCTGTTCCAGAATTACCTGGCGCAACATAAAGCGATTTACAAGTACTACTTTGAGCAATTTTCCAAGCAAACGTGTGCTCTCTTCCTCCAGAACCTAATATTAAGATATTCATTTGTTTCATTTTAATTGCCTAATACAAGGCATGACTCTATTTAATTTTTATTGTGGCACAAAAATAAATTAATGCATCTAAATTCAAGACTATTTTTTATTTACTTTACAAAGTCGTCTTAAACTTTTTTTAAAATGGCTTGTTAATTCTGTATTTTTCGCTCATTACTAAACCACCTCTTTTAACCCTATGCTCTATACCTTAATCTTGTGAATTTATTTGATCTTACATTACAACTCAAAGGCTTTCCTATAAACAAAGCAAAACAAGACCTGTTAAACCTTCAAAACTTAGCTGTTGATAGTTATCAAGATACACTCAATGCCAAAAAAAAAGCCATTGTCTCGCATCATCTTGCACACAATCCTTTCTATAAAAAATTTGTAAATACTAGAGATACATCTCAGTGGGAAAATATTCCTGTTATTACTAAAGCTGATTTACAAATACCATTACAGCAACGATTAAGTAAAGGCTTTACCACTAAAAATTGTCACCTGCATAAAACCTCAGGTTCTTCTGGAACTCCGCTTATCTTTGCCAAAGATAAGTATGCCCATGCGCTTACTTGGGCCAATTTCATAGATCGTTATAGCTGGTATAATATTAATGCTGCAACGTCTAAACAAGCTCGTTTCTATGGCATTCCGTTAAATACTTTAGGGTATTACAAAGAGCGTTTTAAGGATCTTTTAGCCAATCGTTTTCGATTTTCGGTTTTTGATTTAAGCCCTAATATCATGGCCAAAAATGTAGAGAAGTTTGAGCATACCGCTTTCGATTATATTAATGGCTATACCAGCGTTATTGTGCAATTTGCGAAATACCTAGCTTCTAAACAGCTCGTTTTAAAAGAGCTTTGTCCCTCACTAAAGGTATGCATTGTTACCGCAGAAATGTTATTTGATAACGACAAAAAACTTCTAGAAACAACCCTAGGCATACCAATTGTTAATGAATATGGTTCGGCCGAATTGGGTTTAATTGCATTTAACACCCCTGATGACAAATGGCAGGTTAATGCGGAAGACTTATTCGTCGAAATTTTAGATGCAAATGGCAATGTTCTCCCTTATGGCGAAGAAGGGCGTATCGTTATTACTGCGCTTTACAACAAAGCACATCCTTTTATTCGTTATGATATTGGTGACATTGGAGCGCTTCATGAAGATAGTACCCTTAGGAAACCTATCTTAAAACATTTGGTGGGACGTACCAGTGATATTGCTATTTTACCCAGTGGAAAAAGTGCCGCAGGTCTCACATTTTATTACATTACAAAAACAGTTATTGAAGACCATGCTAATGTTAAAGAATTTATCATTGAGCAACATGCCGTGGATACCTTTAAAATTTGTTATACAAGTGAGCAACCGCTTAACACCGAAAAAAAGAACGCGATAATGGCTGCAATTACTAAATACCTTGAGCCTAATTTACAGGTTAGTTTTGAAAAAACAGAGGTTTTGCAACGCAGTAAAAGTGGCAAACTCAAACAATTTACATCGTTTATTGATTCACAATCTGCTTAGATTTTACAAAGAAGTACTCGTAAAGAAATACGACTAAATAATATACCGATTTTAAGGTTGAAAACTTCAGCCCTTTTCGATACACTAGGTAATTATACTTTAAAAGTGCTATTTTGTTTGAGGATATGGAATCTTTACGCAACCTATATACCGCTAATGGAGCCTCTAAACTCATGGCGGGCTTTTTACTTTTTTGTACAGCATTGAGCCATAATAGCCAATCTTGTCGCTTGCGCAAAAGTGGCGCATAAATTTTACCTATCTTTTTTACATTGTACATCCCCGTGAGATTCCCAATGTAATTACACTTTAAAAATTTAGTATATTCGAGTTGTGGTAATGCTTTTACCGTTTTCCCCAACAACGTTCCCACTTCATCCATCAACTCATAACTGGAAAACGACACCTCTAGATTATGCAATTTCATGAATTGCACCTGTTTTTCTAGCTTTTCTGGATGCCAAAGATCATCTGCATCCAAAAACGCAATATAATCGCCCTTAGCCTCTTTAATTGCCCTATTTCGAGTAACAGCAGCCCCTAAATTTACTTCATTTTGAAAACACTTTATTTGAGGATATTTTGAGCTAAATTCATGGACTATATCCAAAGTATTATCTGTAGAATGGTCATCTACCACTATCAACTCCCAATTTGTATAGGTTTGCTCTAAAACACTAGTAAGGGTTTGTGCAATATAAGCCTTTGCATTAAAGGCTGGCATAATTATAGATACCAAAGGGTGTGATGCCATTTTAGTATGCTTTTTTTTCGCCTTTAAACATATTAATTATAGTTTGAATAATAATTTTTATGTCTAGTAATAAGGACCAGTTTTCTATGTAAAAATTATCATATTTAATTCTATTAATTATTTCAGCTTCTGTTTTTATCTCTCCTCTAAAACCACTTATCTGAGCCAAGCCAGTTATTCCTGGTTTTACATTGTGTCTGAACATAAAATTATATTTATCTACCACTTTAGAATACTCTTGAGTATAAGATAGCATATGAGGCCTTGGACCAACAACAGACATTTCTCCTTTTAAGACATTTATAAATTGTGGAAGCTCATCTAAGCTAGTTTTTCTTAAAAACTGACCTATTTTAGTTAATCTCGTATCATTTTTTTTCACATAGGTTCCCTTTACTTCTTTAGTTATATTTAGAGACCTATACTTAAAACAGTAAAATTCCTTGTAACTAATCCCGTGTCTTTTGTGCCTATAGAACAATGGTCCTTTTGATTCAATTTTCATTAAAATAAACAAAACAACTGATAACCAAGAAATTACAAAAATAATTACTGCTAAAGCAAATAATACGTCAAAAATTTGCTTAATAACTTTATTAAATGCCGAATTTAAAGACACTTCTTGCAATGACAAGACAGGTAAATAATTATAATAATCTGTTTTTAGACGTTTTGTTATAATCTTACTTGTATTTGGAATAAATTTTATGTTGTATCTATTTTTTTCCGCAAATTGAATAAAATGGGTAATCTCAAAATCTTTTAATTCATCAATAGCACAATAGATTTCATCGATATTTCTATCGTTCTTTAAAAATGCATAACAGTCATTTATTGTTTTTATAAGACTTCTAGCCTGTTTTGAATCATTACTAATTCCTTTAATGTTATAACCTAATTCTTTCTTACTTTTAAATATCTCTATTAATTCTATAGTAACATCTCCATAACCTACCACTAACACATTCCGCAAATTACCTTTTAAATTGCTTCTAAATAATTTTAAAGCATAATAACTTAAGAACTTAGTGGATGCTATAACTAAAAATAAAATTAATAAATAACGTAACGTAACAAAAACACTAATATCTATACTTCTAAAAACCCCTATAAAAGCAAGGACTATCACAAAATAGATACTAAACTGTTTGAGTAATAAAGAAAAAATTTTTAGAGGTGAAGTGTATCTATATACATGATAAAACTTTGTAAAACCTGACAAGGATAGCCAGAAAACAATAGAGTAGATAGCATAAAGAAAGTTTTGATTATTCAACAAACGATAATCAAAAAAATTTAATTTTTCAGTATTAAAGTTTAGCATTTGAAAAGAGACAAGATTGATAGTCAAGAGATCGCAAAACAACAAAATTGGTCTTAACAACCAAGAGTATCTCCCTTTAGTAAATCCCATTTCTAATTATTATATTTAGAGAAATCTTTATGCTCACTTTTATAGAGTTCCTCTCTACTCAAACTTTTAAAATAATTATAAGTTTCTATCAATCCCTTTTTTCTATCAATTTTTGGTTCCCAATCTAATTTTTCTTTTGCTAACGAGATATCTGGCTGTCTTTGCAATGGGTCGTTAATTGGTAAATCTTTATATACTAAACTCGTTTTGGTTCCTGTTAAATTTATAATTTCTTCTGCAAAATCTCTTATTGATATTTCATTTGGATTTCCAATATTAACAGGAAAAATATAATCGCTTAACAATAACCTATATATCCCATCAACTTGATCACTTACATAACAAAATGATCGAGTCTGAGATCCGTCTCCAAAAATTGTTAAATCTTCTCCTCTTAAAGCTTGTCCTATGAATGCAGGAATTACTCTACCGTCATTTAAACGCATTCGAGGGCCATATGTATTAAAT
>CAZLTR010000221.1:0-5656 GCA_964562415.1 uncultured Hyunsoonleella sp.
ACACCTACTTTTTCTTGGAAACTACCACAAGATAACAACATTAAAACACAAACGGCTTATGCCATTGTAGTGGCTTCTAATCCCGAACTATTGCCCGATAATGCGGATTTATGGGAAAGTGGAAAAGTGGAAAGTGAGCAAAGCTTATTTGTAAAATACAAAGGCAAACAACTCGCCTCACGACAAAAAGTATATTGGCAGCTTAAGTTTTGGGATCAAGATAAAAAGGCTTCTGCATGGAGTGAAGTCGCGAACTTTGAGTTAGGGCTACTTAAGAATTCCGATTGGCAGGCCAAATGGATTAGCTTGCCAAAAGTAGATAAAGCAAAGTCGCCTAAAACGAACAAAAAAACGTATAAGGTGCAGTACTTGCGAAATGTGTTTACGCTTGACTCTAAAATCGAAGCAGCTAGATTGTACATTACAGCAAAAGGACTTTTTGAAGCTGAAATAAATGGAAAAAAGGTTGGTAACGATGTAATGGCTCCAGGCTGGACGCCCTACAATAAACGCATTGAAACGTTAACATACGATGTAACAGACCATTTGCAAGATGGAAGTAATGCTATTGGAATTGCTTTGGCAGAAGGCTGGTATGCAGGACGACTCATGCTTAGAGGCTATCCAAAGGTTTCGCCCAAAGTAATGTGTCAGCTTGAAGTGAAATATACCAATGGAACTATTAAAACTTTTATTACCGATGAAAGTTGGACAGCCACACAAGATGGCCCAATTGTTTATGCTGGAATTTACGATGGTGAATACTATGATGCACGAAAAGCGCAAAAAGCTTGGTCCACAAAAACATTCGATGCTACAAGTTGGCAAAAGGTTGTTGCTGAAGATAGAGACAGTGAAGTAAGTTTAACTCCTAAGCGACATAATACAGTTAAGTCTGTAGAGGAGTTAGCGCCAGTTGCTATTACAGAGATTGATAAAGGTGTTGTAATTTTTGATATGGGACAAAACATGGTAGGCGTACCGCGCATAAAAGCACCAATGCGTAAAGATGGAACCTTAAAAATACGCTTTGCAGAAATGCTTCAACAAGATGGTCATATGTATACTAAAAATTACAGAGGAGCAGTTTCAACCGATTATTACATTGCTAAAGAAGATGGGCAAATTGAATATGAACCAACATTTACATTTCACGGTTTTAGATATGTGGAGTTAAGTGGTTTCGATGCAAATGCCACACCAGATAAATCGTGGGTAACAGGTGTTGTGCAACATTCTAATTATAATTTAAATGTTGAATTTAAATCATCGCACGACAAACTCAATCAACTGCAAAGCAATATAATTTGGGGGGTAAGAGGTAACACGCTCGATATACCAACAGATTGTCCGCAACGAGATGAAAGAGCAGGCTGGACAGGCGACGCTCAGGTTATTGCGCCCACCTCGTTTTTTTTAGGAGATGTGCATGCTTTCTGGATGAGTTGGTTGCAAAGTGTACGCGACGATCAAGATGAAGATGGTGCAGTTCCTGTAATGGTGCCTTCTTTAGGAGGTAAACTTAGAGCTAGTGCGGGTTGGAGTGACGCAATAACTATTATTCCTTGGGAAACCTACCAGCGTACAGGAGATGTAGGCGTTTTAGAGGAAAACTATGCAAGTATGAAAAAATGGGTAGGATTTTACCAAGCAAAAGCCAAAAACCATATAGCTAAAATGTTTACCCATGGCGATTGGTTGCAACCCTATTCAACACACAAAAGAGATGAACGATTTGGCGTCACCTCAAACAAGCTAATTATCACGGCGCATTATGCACATTCTGTAAATTTAACAGCTCAAGCCGCAAGAGTATTAGGGTTCGAGTCTGAAGCCAAAACATACGAGCTTTTATTCCAAACGCTTCGCGATGTATTTCAAAAACAGTTTTTCGATACACAAGGGCGCATTATTGAAGGGCCAGAAACTCAAACCGCTTACCTATTGGCCTTAGCATTCAATTTGTTGGATGAACAATTAGAACAAAAAGCCATACCACATCTATTGGAACAAATACAACTAACCGATAACCATTTGAGAACTGGGTTTTTAGGAACACCTTTATTGCCTTTGGTACTAGATAAAATAGGAGAGACCGATTTAATGTACGATATCCTATTTAAAGAAACTTACCCCTCTTGGTTCTATTCCATAAATCAAGGCGCAACCACCATGTGGGAGCGTTGGAACAGTTACACACGCAAAGATGGTTTTAACAAGGGCGGTATGAATTCTTTCAACCACTATGCCTATGGAGCTATTGGACGTTGGATGTACGAACGTATTGGAGGTATAAAACCATTGGCTCCTGGATATAAACGTGTAGAAGTAGCACCCATGCCAGGAGGCTCTTTAACTTTTGCAAGAACCATGTATCAATCGCCTTATGGCACCCTAAGTTCTAGCTGGAAACTCAAAGAAGACGAATTCGATTTAGAGGTTAAAATTCCGCCTCAGACACAAACCATAGTTGGTATTCCAAAGGCAGATAGAACCATTGAAAAGATTTTCGTGAACGGCAATTGTGTTTGGAATAAGGGTGAAATTACCAAAAAGGATACCCGTATCAATTATAAAAATGAAAATACAAATTACATAAAATTTGATGTTGCCTCTGGAACATGGAATATAAAAGCGATTTACCAATAGACTTAACTCTAATAAATACTGCAATAGCAATATATGAATTCGTAGAACATTGTAGTTAGTAACAATTTAAAAACCATAATAGATTTCTTGTATAGAATTAGAAGTTAAAGATATTAATGAGAACAAAATGTATTTAAAGAATAAAAATCAACAAAATTTTATAATGATGAGAATTAAAAACATAATCATATTTACTTTTATTGTGTTATCGTTCTCAACGATAGTAAATTGCCAAAAAGCGGTTTCCACTAAAAACCCCAATATTTTACTTATTTGTATAGATGACCTTCGCCCAGAATTAAAGAGTTTTGGAGCAAACTATATTAGCTCACCAAATATTGATGCTCTAGCGGAAAAAGGCATTAGGTTCCGAAAGCATTTCGTGAATTCTCCAAGTTGTGGACCATCTAGATATACTTTATTGACTGGTCAATTCGGACCAGCAGGAAATAATGCACTTTTTCGGAGAGCAAAAAAAATTAACGAAGGTATACAGCAAATAGATAAAAGTATGCCAGAGTGGTTCAAATCGCATGGTTACACTACAGTTTCTGTTGGGAAAGTATCTCATCATCCAGGCGGACGAGGTGGCAAGAATTGGAATGATAGCACTAAAATTGAAATGCCCAATGCTTGGGATAAACATTTGATGCCAGTTGCAGAGTGGAAACATCCACGAGGTATGATGCATGGTTTGGTTAATGGACAAATCCGAGAAAAATCAGCTAATATGGCAGTGTATCAAGCTGCAGAAGGAGATGATAACATTTATCCAGATGGCGCCATTTCGGATGAGGCTACCAAACAATTGCGTGCACTTGTTAATAGTAATAAAAATCCATTTTTTTTAGCTGTTGGAATTATTAAACCACACTTGCCTTTTGGAGCACCAAAAAAGTATTATGATCAATACAATGGCGTGACGTTTCCAGATATAAAGTACCCCCAAAAACCAAAAGGTAAAACCACATGGCATGGTTCGGGTGAATTTATGAAGTACAATCGTTGGGGGAAAAACCCAAACAGCGATGCCAATTTTGCTAATGAAGTACGTCGTCATTATGCTGCTTGTGTAAGTTATGCTGATGCTCAAGTAGGTAAAATTCTAGCAGAGTTAAAAAGAACTGGAGCTGATGAAAATACGATAGTAGTTCTTTGGGGAGACCATGGCTGGCATTTAGGTGAACACGCCATATGGGGAAAACACAGTTTGTTTGAGGAATCTCTGCATGCCCCTTTAATAATTCATCATCCAGCAATGATAAATAAAGGAGCAAATGCAAATGCTATTGTAGAAACAGTAGATATTTTTCCAACCCTATGTGATCTAGCTGAAATTGAAATACCTAAGCATAGTCACGGTGTGTCGCTAAAAAAAATATTGGAAGCACCAAATACTAATGGCCACAGCGCCATAGCCTACAATAATAAAGCTTCAACCATTAGAACATCAACGCATAGAATGACACTACACAAGGATGGATTCGTAGAATTATATGATCATACAGCAGCAGAAAAAGAAAACAAAAATGTAGCTAGGGAAAATTTAGAATTGGTTGAAAAGTTAAAGGATGAGTTACATTCTAGATTAGAAGTATCTAATAGTATAAAGAAACGCTAAAAAAACACCTTTTAAAATGCTTAGAAATCATATCATATTATGTTTAATGTTTCTTTTTTACGGTTTTGGTTTTGCTCAAGTTGTAGCAACTGAAAATAAAAAAGATCAAGATTATTTGTCAGAAATCAAGGACGAACTCAAAAAGAAGTGGCCAAATAATAAAACTATAAATATTGTGTTTCATGGGCATAGTGTGCCTTCAGGATATTTTAAAACACCTGTAGTTAATACGTTGTCTGCTTACCCGTATCAGGTTTTAAGAGAAATTAAAGAAGCATACCCATATGCCGTTGTAAATGCTATTGTAACAGCAGTTGGTGGCGAAAATTCAGTAAAAGGGGGAAAAAGGTTTGAAAATGAAGTCTTAAATCATAAACCAGATGTTTTATGTATAGATTATGGGTTAAATGATAGAAAAATAGGATTGGAACAGGCAAAGCAGGCATGGGAATACATGATAAAAAATGCCTTAAAAAATAACATACGAGTTATTTTACTAACACCGTCTCCAGATACTAGGGTTGATTATAAAAATACCAAAAACGCACTTTGGCAACACGCTAATCAGATAAGACAACTCGCCCAAACGTATAAGGTGGAGTTAGTTGATAGTTATAAGGCTTTTGAGTTTTTATATGCTAAAAAGAAGAAACTTGAAACCTATATGGCACAAGTAAACCACCCTAATGAAAAAGGCCATGAGCTAATAACCAACGAAATTATGAAGCATTTTAAATAGATTTAAATGAATGGTGTTCGTAAACCGTATAGTACCATGATTAGGTTTGATTATACAAAAAGAAAATAAGAATATAAACATAAAATAATGACAAGAGTAGGATTATTTGGTATAGGATTAGATACCTATTGGCCACAATTTGAAGGACTTTTAGAGCGGTTAGAAGGTTACCAGCAACAAATAGCTACTAAAATGGAAAGCTTTGGAGCAGAAGTTATAAATGTAGGCTTGGTAGATTCTCCAGTGGTTGCTCGAGAAAAAGCGCAGGTATTAAAAATGGAAGATGTGGATATCTTATTTTTATACGTATCTACATATGCCTTATCCTCTACGGTATTGCCAGTAGTACAAAAAGTAAAATGTCCTATTGTTATTTTAAACATACAACCTGTTGCAGCTATAGATTATGAAAGTTTTAATGCTTTAGGCGATCGTGGTAAAATGACGGGGGAGTGGTTGGCACATTGTCAGGCTTGTTCCGTTCCAGAATTGGCTAATGTATTTAACCGCTCGGGGATAGATTACGAATTTGTGACGGGTTATTTGGACGAACAAGCGGTTTGGGACGAGATTCAAGATTGGATAGAGGCGACCAAAGTCGCTGCCGTAATGCAAAATAACAGATTAGGTGTTTTAGGACACTATTA
>CAZLTR010000222.1:0-5622 GCA_964562415.1 uncultured Hyunsoonleella sp.
TCCATAATGTCATCCATATGTTTTTGGAATAATGGACGCATGATATCTTTTAACTCTTCTGATAATTCAAACGCTTTAATCTTAGCTGGGTTAGATAAACGGTCCATCATGTTAGTAATACCACCATATTTTAATCCTTCAGTTACGATTTCCCAACCGTTTTGGATTAATTTAGACGCATATCCAGCATCGATACCTTCTGCTACCATCTTATCGAAACAAAGGATAGATCCTGTTTGTAATAAACCACAAAGAATGGTTTGCTCTCCCATTAAATCAGACTTTACTTCTGCAACGAAAGATGATTCTAATACACCTGCTCTATGCCCACCTGTAGCGACAGCATAAGCTTTGGCTTGCGCCCATCCCTTTCCTTCTGGATCGTTATCTGGGTGTACAGCAATTAAAGTTGGCACACCAAATCCTCTCTTGTACTCTTCAGATCCTGGACACTTAGGTGCACACATAATTACTGTAATATCTTCACGCACTTGCATGCCTTCTTCTACGATATTAAATCCGTGAGAATAAGATAATGTAGCGCCTTTTTTCATTAATGGCATTACAGCATTCACCACATTAGTATGTTGCTTGTCTGGTGTAAGATTCAATACTAAATCAGCTGTTGGGATCAATGCTTCGTATGTATCTACATTAAAACCGTTTTCTGTAGCATTAACGAAAGATGCACGCTTTTCTTTTATAGCTGCCTCACGTAATGTATAAGAAATATCTAAACCAGAATCTCTCATATTCAACCCTTGGTTTAACCCTTGAGCACCGCAACCTACAATAACAATTTTCTTGCCTTTTAATGCGTCTACACCTTCTGAAAACTCAGAGGCATCCATGAATCTACATTTAGACAATTGGTCTAATTTACCTGCTAATGTAAGCGTGTTGAAATAATTTTTCATTTTTACTTTATTGATTTAATATGTTGCATCCCTAAGATCTGTGGACGCTTTTTAATTATTCTATTGTGTTATTGATTTTTGAATGCTTCTAGCAATTCAGATACTTTCATTTTGTCTTTAGTCACTGCTATACGCCCAGAACGCACAAATTGCATAATTCCAAATTGATTAAAGGCCTCTCGTAAGGTCTCTATTTCATGACGTCTTCCTGACTTTTCTAGAACAAAAAATTCTTTATTTACTGTGACAATTCTAGCGTGACTCTCTTTTATCAAATTTTGAATTTGCGGTTCTTCGAATAGCAAATCAGATTTGATTTTAAACATACAAGATTCTGTAAAAATGGTCTCTTCATCTGTATGGTAATAGGCACGAATGGCTTCGACTTGTTTTTCGATCTGTTTGACCACTTTTATTGCTTGATCCTCTGTAATTTTTACAACAATTACAAAACGATTCACATCTTTAATCTCTGATTTAGATGTGGTTAAACTTTCTATATTGATATGTCTACGCTGGAAAATAGCCGAGATACGATTAAGTAACCCTATGTTATTTTCTGTGTATACCGATATGGTAAATATTTTAATTTCTTGACTCATTATTTTTAAGGTAATAGAAAATAGATGGCGGTCTCCCAGTTGTTGTTCCTTAGTCCCAACACATCTCTTTTCTTTGTGCTAAATTCTTTTTCCTGTTTATTAACTTAGTCTTACATCTGAAACCGAAGCTCCTGAAGGAATCATTGGGAAAACATTATCTTCTTTCTCCACACAAACCTCCAAGAAATATGACGATTTTGATGCAATCATTTCCTTAACAGCAACTTCTAATTCGTCGCGTTTTGTAACACGTTTTGCCTCGATATGATACCCTTTAGCTATGGTCACAAAATCTGGATTTGTCATTTCTGTAGACGCGTAACGCTTGTCGAAAAACAGCTGTTGCCATTGGCGTACCATACCTAAAAATTCATTGTTCAAAACTACAATTTTCACAGGAACTTTTTGCTGAAAAATAGTCCCTAACTCTTGGATGTTCATTTGGTAACCTCCATCTCCAATAATCGCTACAACTTCTCGATTTGGCGCTGCCATTTTAGCCCCGATAGCTGCTGGCAAAGCAAAGCCCATAGTCCCTAATCCTCCAGACGTGATATTACTCTTAGAGACATTAAAATTGGCATAACGACACGCAATCATTTGGTGCTGCCCTACATCGGAAACAATGGCGGCATTACCTTTACTATATGTATTGATTTGACGCAATACCTCTCCCATGGTTAACCCTTCCTTTTCAGGAAGAATATCGTCTTTTATAACCGTATCGTACTCTATCTTGTAGAGGTCTTTAAATTTTTGGTGCCAAGCATCGTGCGTATTTTCATTTAATTCAGAAAGCAACAATGCTAAGCTTTCTTTAGAATCTCCTAAAACCGCTACATCTGTTTTTACATTCTTATCAATTTCTGCGGGATCGATATCAAAATGAACAATTTTAGCTTGCTTCGCATAGGTATTCAAATTGCCCGTAACGCGATCGTCGAAACGCATTCCTATAGCAATAAGCACATCACACTCGTTCGTTAACTTGTTAGGGGCATAATTTCCATGCATCCCTACCATACCAACATTTAAGGGATGCGATGTGGGCACTGCGGAGGCTCCTAAGATGGTCCAAGCCGCAGGAATTCCAGATTTTTCAATCACTGCGATGAGTTCTTTCTCTGCCTTACCTAAAATCACACCCTGTCCCCATACAATAAACGGTTTTTTAGCGCTATTGATAAGTGCTGCAGCTGCCTTAACCGTATCTATATTCGTTTTTGGTACTGGATTGTAGCTTCTTACACCAGTACACTTTTCGTATTTAAAATCAAATTCTTCAAACTGTGCGTCCTTTGTAATATCTATAAGGACAGGACCTGGCCTACCACTTTTAGCAATGTAAAAGGCCTTAGCAATAGCGGCAGGTATTTCTTCTGCCTTAGTCACTTGTACATTCCATTTGGTTACAGGTGTAGAAATCCCTACAATATCTGTTTCTTGAAATGCATCTGTCCCTAATAAAGGCGAAGGCACTTGCCCTGTTATACAAACTAATGGTGTAGAATCTATTTGAGCATCTGCAATACCCGTAACTAAATTTGTAGCTCCTGGACCAGATGTTGCCATAGCCACTCCTACTTTACCAGAAATTCTAGCATAGCCTTGGGCTGCATGTGCTGCACCTTGTTCATGACGTGTGAGTACATGATGAATTTTATCTTGATACTTATATAACTCGTCATATACTGGCATAATTGCACCTCCTGGATAGCCATAAAGGGTTTCGATACCTTCAGCAATTAAACATCTTATAATTGCCTCACTTCCAGTAATACGCTCTGTCTTTGCCAACTTATTTTCTTCTCTTTTTATTGTCTCTATATTCATGGTCTCAACTTTAAATGGATGAGCTTCTCGCCATGGCTTCGGTATTAAATACCTTAACTTTGCGAGAATATGGTTGTTAGAATGCATCTGTTACACACCCCTTAGAGGCAGAGGCAACAGACTTTGCAAACTTATAAAGTATTCCTTTCTTATGTTTTAATGGTGGTGCTACCCAAGCTGCTTTTCTTTGAGCCAGCTCCTCTTCAGATAATAACACATTTATAGTATTATCTTCTGCACTAATTCGTATTTGGTCTCCAGTTTCTATTAAAGCAATCGCACCTCCTGTTTGTGCTTCTGGTGTGATATGCCCTACCACAAAACCATGTGTGCCTCCAGAGAAACGACCATCTGTGATTAATGCAACCGACTTACCTAAGCCTGCTCCCATTATCATAGAGGTTGGTTTTAGCATTTCTGGCATACCAGGACCTCCTTTAGGGCCTACATAACGAATGACGACCACATCGCCGCGTTCTACCTCGCCATTACTAATACCAACATTAGCTTCCTGCTCACTGTTGTACACCACAGCTTTACCTTCAAAATGCAAACCTTCCTTGCCTGATATTTTTGCTACAGCGCCTTCTAAAGCTAAATTTCCATATAAAATTTGGATGTTACCAGATGGTTTCAAGGCTTTATCTTTAGGAAAGATTATGTCTTGAGCATCTTCTTCAAACTCTAAAGGTTTTACATCGGCTAAGTTCTCTGCTAAAGTTTTACCTGTAACCGTCATGCAATCCCCATGAAGGTATCCTGCATCTAACAAATATTTCATCACAGCTGGCGTACCACCAATACTGTGTACATCTTCCATTAAATACTTGCCAGATGGCTTTAAGTCTCCAATTAATGGTGTTTTATCACTAATACGCTGAAAATCTTCTAATGTAAAATCTATATCTGCTGCAAAAGCAATCGCTAAAAAGTGTAATACCGCATTGGTAGACCCTCCTAAGGCATTTACCATGGTTACCGCATTTTCTAAAGATTTTTTTGTAATAATATCTAAAGGTTTTAAGTCGATTGCCAACAAGTGCTTCATTGCTCTGGCATGCCTTTCAGCTTCAGATAGTTTATTTGGATTTGTCGCAGGAATAGATGAATTGTAAGGCAATGCAAAACCCATTGCTTCTATAGAAGATGCCATTGTATTTGCAGTATACATCCCTCCACAAGCACCTGCGCCTGGTATAGCTCGTTTTATAATTTCTTTATACTCGTTTTCATCAATTTCTCCAGCTACTTTTTGCCCTAAAGCTTCAAAAGCAGAAACGATGTTTAGTTTCTTTCCTTTATACATCCCCGATGCTGTAGCGCCACCATACATCATTATAGATGGTCTGTTTAAACGGCACATGGCTATTACAGATCCTGGCATATTTTTATCACATCCAACTACAGCAATTAAACCGTCATAACTCTGCGCTTGCATTACGGTTTCCATAGAATCGGCAATAATATCTCTAGAAGCTAAAGAATAGTTCATACCAGAGGTTCCCATAGAAATGCCATCACTCACACCAATAGTATTAAAACCTAAACCGACCAAACCTGCAATGTTACATTCTATTTTCACTTCATCCTTCAATCTGTTTAAATGCATATTACAAGGGTTACCATCATAACCTGTACTTGCTATGCCCACTTGAGCTTTAGCCATATCCTCGTCTGTAAGACCTGCGGCATACAACATAGCTTGGGAAGCTGGTTGGGATTCATCCTGCGTTAACCGTTTACTATATTTATTGAGTTCCTTCATTTTTATTAAAAATAGTTTTATATTTTAGTTGATTTTATTAAAATACCGCAAATAGTTTGTGAATTTTAACGTGAATCTTCAATTTGAATTAACGAAAATAATTCTTTATCATTTCACCATATATATAACAAACTTTTTAAGGGTTAAATCCACTATAGCACCTAAAGACCTAACCCTCTAAAAAACAACAACTTAAATCATTGTTTTTATGATGTCCAAGCCTCAAAAAAGCTTTCATTTTTTTGTAAAATTCAAGACTGCTTTTTTTATGAGACAACTGCTCTAACCCCCATGTTTCCAAACCTTAAATCTTTTACGCTACAAGTCTTTAACCTAAAGCATTAAAATTTTGTTTATCATATAGATACGGCAAAGGTTTATAAAAAAAAGGATTTCAGCAATTTTTGAATGCAAAACTTATAAGAAAGTGCTGCTGTTCTCCTAAAACACATTTTGAACTCATCTTGACGTTTTGTTTTTAACCGAAAATGAGTTGAAATTTAAC
>CAZLTR010000223.1:0-5588 GCA_964562415.1 uncultured Hyunsoonleella sp.
CAGTATTTGCAGTAGCTCAAAGGTGTAATAGATGTTCTATCTCATAAAGCGGGTTGAATAACAATGCCTCTACTGTTTAAAACGTTAGACGTGTTGAACTTCTTAATATGAAATCATACCTTACTTAGTAAGTAGACATAAGGGTCCTATTATTGCAAGTTTTCCTTTGCCATTATTACGTTGGTAATTCTAAGAAAGGCTGTCTAGGACGATATGTTATAGACGAAAGCCTTTGTTTTTAATTTGTTTGGTGACAGTTCTAAAACCAGTTTCAAATTTTTAGAGTTTTCATCCCAAGTATAAGTATCTCTAGATGTGTATATATAACAATACTCATGGATTTCTCATTTGTATCTTTGGCTCTAATTGTAAGACCTTCCAATGGCGAACAACATTGATGTTAGAACCTTAGGACGGGACGCTTTTAAAACTAAAAAAGGCACTACTTTTTTTGTAGTGCCTTTTTGTTATTTCGAGTAGGATTGTTTTTTTATATCCTAATGATGTGCGCGTTATGTTATTTTTTGATTACAAATTCTACACGTCTATTGGTTTCAAGTTGTTGCGGAGAACATGTTGCTTTACAATCTTCTTTAGGTTGTGCTTCTCCAAATCCTTTAGGATCTAATCGGTCTTCGCTAATACCTTTATCTACGAGATACTCAACTGTAGCAGCAGCACGTTTTAAAGACAGTCTTAAATTGTATGCATCTGTACCTACGTTATCGGTATGAGCATTAATAAATAAGGATTTATCAGGGAAATCAGTTAAAATTTCAATGACTTTATCTAGTGCAGAATAAGACTCTTCTTTAATAGTCCATTTTGCAGTATCAAAATAAATATGATCTATTTCGAGTGCTAATGGATCTACAGGTGGTATAGCAGACTCAAGCTCTAAATTCTTAGTATATTTTGTATTGAAGCCTTTAGTTGCAGTGAAGTCATATGTGTTGTCTACAAAACCTTCTTTAGAAGCTGTAATGCTGTAAACTTCAAATGGAACTACGTCAAACTCGAAAGTCCCGTTTTCGTCAGTGGTTTGTTTAGATACTTCATTGCCATCTTCATCATAAATCGTTACTATTGTATTTGGAAGTTCTGTTTTGGTTTCTAAATCCAATACACTACCTTCCATAGTTTGTATCACTTCGTCATTAGTAGCAATATACATGTCGTAACCACCTTTACCATTAGGTTTATCTGAAGACACATAGCCTTTGTTTTTTGCTGCTAAGAAATAAGCCACCTCATTGTATTGCGAGTTAATAGTGTTCCCCATGTTTCTTGGGGTTTTAAAACCGTCTTTTAAAATTCTACTTACAAAGACATCATAACCACCAATGTTGTTGTGTCCTGTAGAAGAAAAATATAAATACTTACCGTCTTTACTTAAAGAAGGGTACTTTTCATTTGCAGACGTATTAACACTTGGGCCTAAGTTTTTAGGCGTTCCTAAAGAACCATCAGCTTTAATATCTGCGCTATATAGATCAAAGCCACCATAAGAATCGCTTCTGTTAGACGCAAAATATATTTTTTTCCCTTCAGAATCCACATAAGGGTTTTCTATTGAAACGCCTTCTTCATTAAAAGCAATGGCTTCATGATTTACCCAATTTCCATGTGAATTGGCTTCGAGTTCAGCTTTATATAATTTAAATTCCAATGAATTGTTTCTTTCACTTCTAGTATAGTATACTGTGTTTTGGTCTGCAGTAAACCACAATTGGTCTTCACTACTTGCAGTGTTTAGAATTCTGGAAAATAATATAGGCGAACTTAAATTACCGTTACCACCTACGTCTAAACAATATAATTCTTTATAGGCTTCGTTTGTGTTGGCATCAATTTTGGCGAATCCACCAAGTTTTTTAGAAGATACCATGATAAGTTTATTTCTAAAAAAACCAGAACCAAATTCTGAGTATTTAGAGTTAACACCAGCATCGATTAAATCAAAATTAAATCCATTGTTTCCAATTTCGTCAAAATTAGAAGATGATGTTGTTGTAGTTGCTTCTGTGTTGTCTGCACTAAAATCATAAGCCGCTTGTCCAGTAATGTGGTTGGCAGCTAATAAGATGAAAGCTAAGATGGTTGTTTTCATAATAGTTTTGGTTAGAGGGATTACCAGCAACTAAAAATATTAGTAGCTCGTAACGCTTACAAAAATATCGGACAAAAGGTAAGTAAAGTCGATAAGAAACAATATGCTGGTAAATGTAGAACCTGTAGGCTTAAGTATTGAGCTTTAGTAACTCATCTATATAATGACGTGTATTAGATAAACGGGGTATTTTATGTTGGCCGCCAAGTTTATTGTTTTGTTTGAGCCAGTCATGAAAGAGTTGTTGGCGAGCGACTGTAATTTTAGGGGTGTTAAGGGTAATGTTATTGTAGCGCTTTGCTTCATAATCCGAATTTAAAGATTTTAAAGCGTTGTCAAACAATTCATTAAAATAGTTTAAATCTTTAGGAGGGGTTTTGAATTCGATAAGCCATTCATGAGCGCCTTTAGCTCTGTTTGTCATGAAAATAGGAGCGGCTGTAAAATCTACAATTTCGGCATAAGTGCGCCTGCAAACTTTTTTTAAAGCGGTTTCTGCATTTTCTATAATAAGCTCTTCTCCAAAAACATTGATATGGTGTTTTGTGCGTCCCGAAATTTTAATGCGATAAGGATTTAAAGAAGTGAATCTTACGGTATCCCCAATTTTATAACGCCATAGCCCTGCGTTGGTAGTAATGATTACCGCGTAGTTTTTATGAAGTTCAACTTGGCTTAACGGAATGGCTTTTTCATTAGAAGTCGCATACACGTCCATAGGGATAAATTCGTAAAAAATACCATAGTCAAGCATGAGTAATAATTCGGAAGAGTTATTGCGGTCTTGTATGGCAAAAAAGCCTTCAGAAGCATTGTAAATTTCGTAATATTTAAAACTAGAGTTGGTAATTATATTTTGATATTGATCCTTGTAAGGAACAAAGCTTACGCCTCCATGAAAATAGACTTCTAAATTAGGCCAAATGTCATGCAAATTATTGTGTTGCGTAGTGTCTAAAACATTATTTAGCAACACAAGCATCCAGGACGGGACGCCTGCGAGACTGGTTACGTTTTCAGTAATGGTTTCGTTAACAATAGCTTGCATCTTATGCTCCCAATCGCTCATTAAAGAGACTTTACTGCTGGGTGTACTACTAAGTTCTGCCCAAAATGGCATATTGTCTATGAGTATCGCAGAAAGATCTCCAAATACGGTATTTTTCTCTTTGTATAGTTCTTTACTTCCGCCAAGGCGTAAGCTCTTACCAGTAAAAAGTTGTGAATTTTCATTGTTATTCAAATACATACACAGTAAATCTTTACTAGCAGCATAATGGCAATCTTCTAAAGATTCTTGGCTTACAGGAATGAATTTACTTTTAGAGCGGGTAGTGCCACTAGATTTTGCAAACCATTTTATAGGGGTGGGCCAAAATAGGTTGTGTTCTCCTCTGCGAGACCGTTCTATAGTGTCTTGAATGTCATCATAATTTCTTATAGGAACACGAGTAGCAAATGTGTTATAATCTTTAATAGACGCAAAGTCGTAGGTTTTGCCAATCTCAGTGTGCTTCGCCATCTGTATGAGATGCAACAGCAGCTCTTCTTGTACTTCGTTTGGGTATTTTAAAAACAATTCAATTTGATGAAATCGTTTTTTAAGAAACCACGAAGCAATGGAATTAACTAAGGGAATTGGCATATTTGTACTATCTTTAAAGTTTTAAAAATAATACTTTTTTTTATATGACCTATCAAGGGGTTCTAACAAAAATGCAAACGGAATTGTCGCATCCAATTCAATACTATTTAGTGTTTGAAAATGATTTCATTAACATAAATCAACTGTTAAATAAGACAATAACCTTAGAATTTATAAAATACCAATGCTTGAATTGTGGTGCAGATAAACCCATATATAGGCAAGGGTTTGATAAAAAATGTTTTTTTGAAATTCCTCAAGCAGCAGATTGGATCATGAAACCAGAGTTAAGTAAAGCGCATCTCGACCAAGAAGATAGAGACCTTAGCTATGAGAAAAAAGTGCAATTACAACCGCATATTGTCTATCTCGCCAATTCTGGTAATGTAAAGGTTGGGGTAACACGAAAGACACAAGTGCCCACACGTTGGATCGATCAAGGTGCTCATGAAGCTCTAGAGATAGCAGAATTGCCTAACCGCTATTTGGCTGGAATTACCGAAGTGGCTTTAAAGGCCTATGTAAGCGATAAAACAAATTGGCGTACCATGTTGAAGAATGATATTGCTGATGAAAATTTAATAGACTGGCGATCACAGCTAGAACCACATATTCCTGAAGAAGCTAAACCTTATTTTATAACCAATACAACAGAAACACGTTTAGAGTTTCCAGTGACAAAATACCCAGAAAAGCCTAAAAGTTTAAACCTTATAAAAGCACAAGCTTTTACAGGAAAATTGGTAGGTATTAAAGGACAATATTTAATTTTTGAAAATGATACTGTATTTAATGTGCGTGCTAATGAAGGCTTGGTGGTGCGCTTAACGCTACTTTAGTTTTTAGGTTAGGCAAATGCCGTGAAAAATTAAAATGTTATACAAAGTACAATTGTAAGGCTTGTATGCCGCCAATACACATCAATAAAACACCAGTAACTTTATTGATAATAGTGCTAATATTTCTCACTTTATGTTTTATAATGCTACTCATTTTACTATAGGCATATAAGGTTATAAGTTTCCCTACATATACGCCAAAAAAGAATAGGAAAAGTACCGAAAAAGACGATTGTAAGGATAACATAATGTTGTTATTGTTTATAACGCCAAAGGCAATCACCCAGTACACGAGTACAGGAGGGTTTACGATACCTAAAAGAAATCCAGTAGCGTATTTAGATTGTGCTATTTTCGAACGTTTAGGTTTTTTTTGAGAGTGTTTCTTAAAGAATAAATAACCGCCTACACTAAATAAAATTAGAACGATTGTGCTTTGAACCCATAGATTTGTATTAAAAAAATCTTTTATACTTTGGTTACAATTCAAAGCATAGTAGGACAATAACACCTCTGCGATTCCTGCTGTAGTTGCTATTTTAAATGCTTGTTTTGCATTTTCTTTTAGGGTTGTATTTATAACTGCAATATTTGAAGCACCAAGAGGTAAAGCACTTAATATAGCTGCACAAATTCCAATAAGTAAATAAATTCCAATCATGTTACATTTGTAGCGAAAGGTATTTAAAACTTACAGGAGAGGAATTAAAAATAGAGGGTGTATTTTTTTAGAGTCACGAAATAATGACTTAATTTCAATACCTATTACCAGATAAAAACACATACAAAAAGTCCATCTATTTTCTAAAAACAGATGGACTTTTTGTATGTTGTGTCAAGAAAAATTTAAACTTCTTCTTGATCTCTTAAAGTTTGAATGTAAGCCGCTTTTTGTACTTCACGACGTCTTCTAACAGAAGGCTTAGTGAAAAACTGTCCTTCTCTTAAGTTTTGCATTACTTTAATGTTTCTGTGTTTACGTTTGTAACGTTTT
>CAZLTR010000224.1:0-5539 GCA_964562415.1 uncultured Hyunsoonleella sp.
AGATAAGGTTGCTAAAATTGAATTTAAAGCAACAACTATCGATTATGGTACTATTGAAAAGGGCGCCAATGGCGTAAGAGTTTTTGAATTTACAAACACTGGTAATGCCCCTCTAATTATATCTAAAGTTAATTCTAGTTGTGGGTGTACCATCCCTAAAAAACCAGAAGGCCCTATCATGCCTGGTAAAGTAGGTGAAATTGAAGTAAAGTATGACACAAATAGAGTTAATCCTATTCGTAAAACCATTACGGTACTCTCTAATGCGGAGACGCCTACTGTGGCTTTAAAAATTAAAGGATTAGTGATAGACCCTTCAAAAAACACAGACCTTTTGCAGAAAAAACAAAAAAGCGTTGTAGCATACTAATGCTGTAGTTTTAACGTTTTACACACATACATCCTATTGAAAAACATCTCAATACCATATAAGTATTGAGATGTTTTTTTTTATATAAGTGCTAAACTATTACAGTTGAAACCCTTAAGACATTAAATATCCCTGTCTTTGTGAAGTGTTCACTTGTATTTTATCGGTTCTTTTTTTACAGTTTTCATATAATTTTTGCAACTTTGCGCTCCAATAAAAAATAAATGCCAACAATATCTCAAAAAGGGCAAAATATGCCCGAATCGCCCATAAGGAAACTCGTCCCTTTTGCTGAACAAGCAGAAGCAGATGGCAAGTCTGTGTATTACCTTAATATTGGACAACCCGATATTAAAACACCTGAGGTTGCCTTAAAAGCGGTAAAAGAGAATACTATCGAAATTTTATCTTACTCACGATCTGAAGGTTCTGATACGTACAGAAAGAAAATTGCGGACTACTATGATTACCATAACATAAAAGTATCTCACAACGATATTATTGTGACTACTGGCGCTAGTGAAGCCATTGCATTTATTTTTGGAAGCATCATGGATCCAGATGATGAAGTAATCATTTGCGAGCCTTTTTATGCCAATTATATTGCTTTTGCAACTGCTACAAGTGTGAAAGTGAGACCTATTGTTTCTAAAATGGAGGATAACTTTGCCTTACCTTCTGTAGCTGAATTTGAGAAATTAATCACCGCTAAGACTAAAGCTATAATGATATGCAATCCTGGAAACCCAACAGGATACTTATATTCTAAGGAAGAAATAGAGCAATTAGCAGCGTTGGTAAAAAAGCACGATCTCTTTTTAATTTCAGACGAAGTGTACCGCGAATTCACCTATGATGGTTATTCGCATTATTCTATCTTAGAACTCGAAGGTCTAGATGAGCATACTATTATGATAGACTCGGTCTCCAAACGTTACAGCATGTGTGGGGCACGAATAGGCTGCTTGGTTACGCGAAATGAAACGATAAGGCATACAGTGCTTAAATTTGCGCAAGCCCGTTTAAGTCCGCCAACCTATGCTCAAATTGCCAGTGAAGCGGCGCTGAGCACCCCTCAAAGTTATTTTGACGAAATAAAAACAGAATACATCACTCGACGAGACACATTAATTGCAGCGCTTAATACCATAGAAGGTGTAAAAGTTGCCCTGCCCAAAGGTGCTTTTTATTGTATCGTAGAATTACCTATAAAAAATGCTGATCATTTTGCCCAATGGTTGCTAGAAAGTTTTAGTTTTGAAAATGAAACCGTAATGGTTGCCCCTGCTGGAGGTTTTTACTCTACCCCTGGCGTAGGTGTCAACCAAATTAGAATTGCTTACGTACTTAATAAACAACGTTTAATTAAGGCTGTAAACATTCTAAAAGAAGCCTTAAAAGTATATAAAGATTGATTTCTATAGCGCAAAATATCTCTTTAAAACCTTTCAATACGTTTGGTATTGATGTGAATGCTGCGCATTTTATATCGGTTAATACTTTAGAAACCTTAAAAGCAGTATTAGCTTTAAAAGACTATCCTGAAAAACTTATTTTAGGGGGCGGTAGCAATATGCTTCTCACCCAAGATCAAGATAAACTGGTGATTCATGTTAATTTAAAAGGCATTACAGTTGAAGCTGAAACGGAGGATCATGTTATCGTTAAGGCTAATGCTGGAGAGAACTGGCATGAATTTGTATGCTGGTGTCTTAAACATAATTATGGAGGCTTAGAAAACCTTTCTTTAATTCCTGGTAATGTGGGTACAGCTCCCATCCAAAACATTGGCGCTTACGGTGTAGAGCTTAAAGATCGTTTTATGCATTGCCAAGCTATTAACATTGAGACACAAGAAAGCGTTACATTTACAAAGTCGGCATGTGCATTTGGCTATAGGAATTCTATTTTTAAACAGGACGCCAAAGGCCAATACATTATTACCTCGGTAGCATTTAAACTAAGCAAACGCCAACACCAATTAAATGTAGACTATGGTGCCATACAAACAGAATTAGTTTCTAAAGCTATTACAGAAGCGACCATTCAAGATGTATCCAATGCCGTAATTGCTATTAGACAACGTAAATTACCAGATCCTAAAACTATTGGCAATAGTGGTAGTTTTTTTAAAAACCCTGTAATTTCTAAAACGCACTATCAAGAATTACAACACAATTTTGAAAATATCCCTTGTTATCCTATTTCCGATACTAGCGTAAAAGTACCAGCGGGTTGGCTTATAGAAACCGCAGGATTTAAAGGCAAACGTTTCGATAATTATGGCGTTCATAAAAACCAAGCTTTAGTGCTTGTTAACTATGGCGGAGCTAAAGGGTTAGACATTTTAAAGCTCTCTAAATTAATTCAAAAAACAGTACAGCGTTTGTTTGGAATTGCTATAGAAGCAGAAGTAAATATTTTATAATTTTAAATAAATTCGTTATTTTGACGTTGTAATAATTACAAGATCAAAGCTCATTAATTAAAACATTTCACATTGATTTCAGGTATAGAAAAAGAAATAGTAATTTTATTAAAAAAAGAAGATAAAAAAGCTATTTCTCTACTTTATCAAAACTATGCGGATGCGCTTTATGGGGTTATTAAAAAAGTAATTACCGATGAAGATGTAGCTCAGGACGTATTACAAGAAACCTTTGTTAAAATTTGGCGTTACGCTAAGAAATACGACCCTACTAAAGCTAAATTATTTACATGGCTTTACAGAGTTGCTTATAATACCGCGATAGATAAAACAAGAACGTTAAAAAATAAAAATGAAAAAGAAGTCCAAATGGAAACTTCTGGCGTATATAAGATAACAACCAACTCATTGAATCAAGATGTTTTAGACATAAGAAAGCACCTTAGTTCTATTGAAGAAAAATATCAAATAGTGATTAATGCACTATTTTTTGAAGGAATGACGCAACAGGAAGCTAGTGAAGAGTTGAACATTCCTTTAGGAACCATAAAATCAAGATTAAAAATTGGATTGAGAGAATTGAAAAAGATTTACAATCCTTAATATATAATGTCATGAATGAAAAAATAACACTTTTTTTAAATTCAGACCTCTTAGATAAGTATCTAATAGGAGAAACAACCCCTGCCGAAACTGAAAAAGTTGAGGCTTATATTTCAAAGTATCCTGAAGTACAAAATGCATACAACACTTTGCAATACAACTTAGAAATTGTAGCTAAGAGTGATGCCGTAGAAGCACCTAATCATATATTAGACGCTATTTTAAACGAATTGGATGACGCTCCAGTCGTTAACTTAAGCACCAGGAAGTCTTATAAAAAATGGTATAAGTTAACGGTAGCTGCAAGTGTTGCTGCAATTGCATTTGCTGCAACAGCATATCAATTTTACAATCAAAATTTAAAACTCAATAAGGAGAATCAAGTAGTTGTAGAAGAAATTTTCGATTTAAGAAATGATATCGAAATGAACAATAAAAAGTTAGATGAGATCATGGCACAATTTAAACGCCTAAACGATCCTGAAACTCATAAATACATCATGCAAGGCAACCACCGTGCGAGAGATTTAAAAACTGTAGCTTATATCAATCCTAAGGAAAAAACTTCTATGATTGATGTCGTATCTCTACCGCAATTACCTGAAGAAAAATGCTATCAAATTTGGGCAGATTTACAAGGAAAAATGGTGAGTTTAGGTATTTTAAGTGAAGCCGATAGACAGCTTAAGCGTATTCCGTTTCAAGAAAATGCAAGTGGTTTAAACATTACTATAGAACCTAAAGGCGGTAATGCCACTGCTACTACAGAAAATACCGTTGCAGAGATTAATCTGCAATAGATTACAAAATAACATTTTATATTAAAAACGCCTCTTCTCATCTGGTATGAAAGAGGCGTTTTGCTTGTTATTATGAATAGTAGTTCCCTTCAGTTTACTTTTTCTTCGAACCACTTAAATCCAAATCATTCATTAGAAATCTATTACGGCTTTCAACTACTGCAAACACAGGCGCTACGCCATGATTTTTAATTTAACCGTAGTGCTATACGACGCAAAATTAAGAAAACAGTAATGTTTATGGCATTTGCTACCCTCATAACGATGCTTCAATGCATAACCTGGGTTAAACAATAGCATAGGGTCTAAGCGCAGTACTACCTCTACAACTACAGCGCATCCAATTGTAATAATTAATCTGTACCAAACGCATGAGTTGTTTTTATTGAAAGCGCCCCTTCATACCAAATGAGAAGAGGCGCTTTACCTGCTATTAATAATAGTCTCTTTTTAAATTGGGACTATGTTATGCTTTATCAAAAAAGGCTTTATGTATAAGTCCTGCAGTGATTGCTCCTGCTATAGGTGCAAGCCAAAACAACCACAATTGTCCTATAAAATCACCTCCTGCAAATAGGGCTTGACTAGTAGATCTCGCAGGGTTCACCGAAGTGTTAGATATTGGAATACTTATGAGATGAATTAAAGTTAAGCCTAAACCAATGGCAATGGGCGCAAAACCTTTTGGTGCTCTATAATTTGTGCTTCCTAAAATAATTAATAGAAAAAATAATGTCAATACAAACTCGGCGACTAAAACAGACATTAAATTATACCCTCCAGGAGACAAAACCCCATAACCATTGGCAGCAAAACCACCAATAGTTTTAAAATCTGACTTACCCGATACAATAAGAAATAATACACCCGCAGCAACGATAGCACCCAGTAACTGTGATAGTATATATCCTAAAAGCGCCTTGCTTTCAAATTTACCACCTGCCCAAAGCCCTAGGGAGACTGCAGGATTAAAATGTCCGCCTGAGATATGCCCCACTGTATAGGCCATAGTTAGTACTGTGAGTCCGAATGCTAAAGAGACCCCCAATAATCCAATACCCACTTCTGGAAATGCAGCCGCAAAAATAGCGCTACCACAACCTCCAAAAACAAGCCAAAATGTTCCAAAAAATTCTGCTAATAGTCGTTTCATAATTTTAGTGTTTGGTTATTTATAGTTTTAATCTATTAATAATGAGACCCTTTAAAAGTTACAAAGTCACAAACAGTAATTATACCTAAAAATTAGATTAAGAGATTTCACAAAAATTGTATCTTTGCAGAAAGCACATTTATGAAACTTTTTTTAATTACTATAGGTTTATTAGGCATAGGAGT
>CAZLTR010000225.1:0-5450 GCA_964562415.1 uncultured Hyunsoonleella sp.
TTGCCTGAAAGAATTTCAATTAAATAACCGCATATGGCTGTTGAATAACCATATTGCCAATTTGTCCCTGGCTCAAACTGCAATGGAATTTTGCTCAAAGCCTCGACAAATTCTTTATTAGTTTTAGAATTAAAAAGATTGGCTTTTCGATATAGTTGGTTTAGTTTAGGGTATGGAGTTCTGCCATGGCTATACCCTGCAGTATGTGTAAGCAGTTGCCGAATAGTAATAGGTTTTTTTGAAAGGTTAATTGCAGAGTCGGAGTATACCAATACAGAATCCAACTGGGGAATAAATTTGGCTATTGGGTCATCTAACTCAAATTTACCATGTTCATATAGTTGCATTAGTGCTACGGAAACGATGGGTTTAGTCATTGAGAAAATTCGAAAGATACTTTCCTTATCTAATGACCTTTTATTTTCAATATCAGCATATCCATAACTATCGAAATGAACTAGTTGACCATGCCGCATTATAGCTGTTTGTATACCAGCCAATTTGTTAGCATCCACAAGTTTATGAAAGTGATTGTTCATTTTTTTCAAGCTATCACTAGATAAGCCAAGCTTTTCAGGCGTAACACTATTTATGTCATACTGGGCGAACAAAGAAAAGTTGACTGTTAAAAAAGCAAGTATTAACGGATAATTCATTTTTTTAAATTGCAGGTACTGTGTTTGTATAGGGTGTGTTGCGCGGTTAAGCATGTAATTTAGCAAATAAAAACCGAATAGAAAATCTGCGAGGTTTTCGTGAGTAGGCGAGGACCAAGCAATAAACCAACAGTACTATAGGAACCACAATGATATATTGTGATTATTCATGAAAAAAATTAGTTATTGTGTGACGTTAGTTATATTACCACGTCTTTTCGAATGTGTTTTTATCACATTGGGTATCTGCATTTATCCAAAGTGTATCGCTTTTTCCTTTTAGTTGTAGAGCGTCTTTATTACCAAAGACTTTAGATAACATAGCTATAGGAAATAGAAATAAATAAAAGATGATGGTTAATAAAATGTTTGGGATGATAAAGCTTAAAACTTTTGCAAGCTTCATCCATAAGAAATCAATTCCTTTAGTAATTCTAGTTGAAACGATTCCTAAAATACCAACAATAAGTGACGTATATAAAGTCCATTTAAAATCAGACAATACGTATATAATTCCAAATCCTACAGAGATGGTTAATACTGTGCTAACAGGATTGCCTTTTACTGCTTTCATCATTAAAATAGTGTATAAATAAACGGAGCTAAAGCACTACTGCCGCCAAATACAATTAGCACTCCTAGCAATAATAGTATAATAATAATTGGGGCTAACCAAAATTTTTTCCGCTCTTTTAAAAAGAGCCATATATCTTTTAAAAAATCCATGTTATTTAAAATAATTTTTATGTAAATATTCTGTTATTATGCTTGCGACAAATTCACTTCCATTTGTATTTAAATGAACATCATCATAGATGTATTCTTTGTTGCTTGGGACTTTTTCTGATAAATCAATCAATCCTACGTTCTCTTTTTCTGCAATTTTTCTAATTTTTTCATTTAATTTATGGTACATCGTGACAAACTCGGTAAAATGCTCTTTGTCTTCTATATGTTTAAGGGTAAAATCATCTTGCAAATTTACTCTGTTAAATTGCGTCATTAAAATTACCTTAATCCCATACCTCTTAGCGATATCAATAAATGTATAAATTGATTTTTCAAATTCATTCTCTATAACATCGAAAGAGATTTTTTTTTCATCTCTATACCCTTCCCACTCATCTGTCTCATTACTTTTTCCTGCATTAAGTGCATTATTAACGAATCTATATATATTTGGAATTAAAGCATTTTTTAAATTTCGAATTCTATTAAAATTGGAAGAAAGCTTGCTCTGAACGATCGCTCTCGTATTTGGAGCATTCCAATAAGAACCTGTTTTTTCCAGTAAAGCAAGATCATTTATATTATGCATTAATACAACAATTTTTGGGGATTGAGAAATGCCTTTGGAGAGTAGATTAAATGTTGAATGCATTGTGTGATTCCCACTAACACCAGCATTTAACACCTTAATATCTGTATCTAATAGTTTATTTAATTTAGTTTGAACCAAATATGGGAACCTTTTTTCTTCATCAACATATATACACTCTGTAGTACTTCCTCCAAAAAAAAATAGGTCTACAGGTTTATCTTTTTGAAGTAAGTTTTTCTCTCCAATGATAAAGCCGTTTTCATCTGTTCTAACTTTATATTTTTTTTGTTCTAAATTATCGCAATACGATAGGTAAGTATCATTAGGTTTTTCAAAGTAGTCTAAAAGAACTCTGTGTTCTCTTAAAAGTATAGTTCTTTCTTGATTTATTTTCCATTTCATTCCAAGGAAAAAATCTATAACTACTAATAATATTCCTAATAGTAATGCATTGATAAATATAACTTTAGATAAACGAAATACTTTTTTCATACCCTAATCCATTTCAAATTTAACCATCCATTTTTCTTTATTTTGCCAATCAGGCTGTTCTGTTTTGCGATATACAAAATCATTAATCACTAAATAATCCATTTCGGTACTCATAAAACATCTAAAAGCATCATATGGTGTACAAACTATAGGTTCACCACGTACGTTAAAGCTAGTATTCACAATTATACTATATCCAGTTTGATTTTTGAATTCATTAATCAGCCCCCAATACCTTGGATTAATTTCTTTGTGAACTGTTTGTACTCTTGCTGAAAAATCTAAATGTGTGATTGATTGTATGTCACTACGTTCATGATACAACCTCTTCCATAAGGGCAAATCATAATAATTATCAGGTAATACCTTTCTTCGCTCTTCCTTAATTGGAGCAACCAAAAGCATATATGGAGATTTTGTATCCAAGTCAAAATAATTACTGTTTTCTTCTGCCAACACTGAAGGAGCAAATGGTCTAAACCCTTCTCTATACTTAATTTTAAGATTAATTTTTTTCTGCATCTCAGGGTTTCGCGCATCTCCTAAAATACTTCGGTTTCCTAAGGCTCTTGGACCAAATTCCATTCTTCCTTGAAACCAACCTACTACATTTCCTTCAGCAATTTTTGAAGCAATGAATTTCGAGAGCGTTCCAACATTGTCATACGTCTTATAAACCGCTTTTACTTTACGACTCATTAAAAGGATTTCTTTGTCTGAATAATCAGGGCCTAGATAAGTTCCAAACATTTTATCATTTTCCCCATCTGAAACTCTTTCTTTTCCAAAATACATGTAGTGCCCTGCTAATGCGGCACCAAGAGCCCCACCTGCATCTCCCGAAGCAGGCTGAATATAAATATTTTTAAATATCTTTTCTTTTAGTAATTTTCCATTGGCCACACAGTTTAATGCAACGCCTCCAGAAAGACAAAGGTTGTTAGAATTGGTAACTTTTTTTGCCTCCTTTGCCATCTTGATTACAATCTCTTCTGTTACAAATTGGATTGCCATTGCTAAGTTACAGTGGTGTTGTTCTATTTCTGCCTCAGGATCTCTTTTTGGAAAAGAAAACAGTTTTGCCCATTTCTTCTCCTTTATCATTTTTAATCCAGTAGCATAGTTATAGTACTTTTGGTCTAACCAAATAGAGCCATCTTCCTTAATATCAACGAGATTTGCCTTGATAATTTCAACATATTTTTTTGTTTGCTCAGAATTAGGATTGCCATAAGGCGCTAAGCCCATTAATTTATATTCTCCCGAATTAACAGTAAAACCAAGGAAATAGGTAAATGCACTATAAAACAAACCAACAGAATGAGGGAAATTTAGTTCTTTTTTTATTTCAATTTTATTACTAGACCCATATCCAATTGTAGTCGTATTCCATTCCCCAACACCATCTATTGTGAGTATCGCAGATTCTTTGTGTGGTGATGCAAAAAAAGCACTAGCAGCATGAGAAAGGTGATGTTTAGAAAAAAGAAGTTTTACTTTGCTTTTATCATATTTTTCCACTTCATTCAACCCATCATAAATAAGCTTTTTTAAGAATAATTTCTCATTCAACCAAACAGGTATTGCTTTTAAAAACGAAAGAAGGCCTTTTGGGACAAAGGCATAATAAGTTTCTAATAAACGTTCAAATTTTAACAGTGGTTTATCATAAAAAATAATAGCATCCAATTCATCAATAGTTAATCCTGCTTCTTCTAAACAGTATTTTATTGCATTTACAGGAAAATCAGGAGTGTGCTTAATTCTAGTGAAACGTTCTTCTTGTGCAGCCGCAATGGCTTCACCTTCTATAGTCAATGCAGCTGCCGAATCATGATAGAACGCTGAAATCCCTAAAATTTTCTTCATTTATTTTCTATGATTTGTTTGCTTCATGTTGTTTTAATACCACACAGCATTGCATATAAAACATCGTAGGGCAGGGGTTTACAATTAACTTTTAGAGTTTTATACTACGCCAACAAGAAATTACTTTTCGAATTGGCTTAAACCGCTTTATGTTTTCTTATACATTGTGTGTGCCTTGAGTGGTAAATATAGCTAAATATTAGATTTAGTGAACGTTCTTTTTTTGGAGAATTAGCTAGAGGGGTAAAGTATATCTTATGGGTAGAATAATACTTATAACCATTAATAAGTCGCAAGCTGATTTACCGTGAGGTATGCAGTGAAAATCCACGTAGTACCGATAAATATTTAAACAATAAAAATTATGAATAAAACGAGACTATAAAAATTGGTACTGACGCACACTTTTTTGCGATGTTTTATAAACTAAACCACTATAGACTGAAAGTTCATAGTGGTTTAGTTAAAGTCCTTTTTTTGGGAAATTAAGACTTTGTGTAAAGGTGACTGGTATTGCTCTATGTTTTTTAGCATTGTTGTAACCTGTTCTTACCAGCCATTAAATTCTATGGTGTCTATTTTAGATTCTAGAATACTATTGCTGTAATTTTTGTATTTTTTATAGCGAGATATTAAGTAGTCTTTAGAATCAATGTTTTTCACAATTTTCTCTGTTATATAGGTATGGTATATTCCTCCATCCCCTCTAAAAGAAAACGTTTTTTGTATGTTTTGTCTAGCTCCAACTTTCCAAAAATTAGTTGCAGTTTTAGCTTTATAATCGATTAATAAATTTCCTCCTGAAAGTTCTTTAGAATAATCGAATCTATATTCTTTTATAAAAAAAGTAAAAACATCATAAAATTTTCCGCCATTTCCTGATTTTTCCTGGGAGTATATTATAAAATCTTTTTTGCCATCAAAATTCACATCTTTAAATTCAGAATCTATTTGATTAGTATACCATTTTTTTTCAAAATTATTAGATTGTTTATTGTTAGAAAGCACCAGTAATCTAAATATATTATCATAATTTTTTGGTTTACCATATAAAATTAATTGAATATCCGTAAACACCCATAATTATATAAAAAGTCTTATCTTAGAATAAA
>CAZLTR010000226.1:0-5449 GCA_964562415.1 uncultured Hyunsoonleella sp.
GAATACTATTTCGCAATCTCCAACCCCTACTACAGCTGGTAGTGGTGTAAAAGGCTTTGATGGGTTTATTTCTTATGCAGAAAAAATGTCGCCTCTAGGGAATGCTACAGCTTTAGATTGTGCCAATTATACCGTAACTTTATTTAGTGATCTTACCAAGCGTGTTACATTGCAAAACCTTTATAATGATGGTGGTTTCAGTAATATGGGTGTGAGTGATGCTGTAATGAGTACATTTACAGGAGAAGAATAAGTTTCTTTTATATATAAGAGCCAAGCCACCTTTTAGAGGTGGCTTTTTTTTGCTATTTATTTAACCCATTTTAACCCGCTTTATGCGATAGAACATCTATTACACCTTTGCGCTACTGCAAATACTGGTACTACACTACTTTTTTCAATTTCACCATAATGCTGTTATGCTAAAATTGAGAAAACACTAGCATGTATTGGGCATCTCAACCTCATAACAATCTTTTAATGCATAAAGCGGATAAAAAACAACTGTAATACCTTCTCTTTTTTGAGGCTATTTTTTAAATAAAAGGCAACCCTACGTATAGGTTGTGCCTTCGTTTGTTTCTTTAACTAAAGAAAAAAAGCATTATTTTTTGTCTCAGTAATTTCAAACAACAACTGGTATTAGTTACTTTTGTGTTATGCAATTACAGTATTCTTTTATCATTCCAGTATTCAATCGACCCGATGAAGTAGAGGAGCTATTAACAAGCTTTAAAAAGATGAATGCACCTGTAGACTATGAAATTGTAATTGTAGAAGACGGTTCTACACTAAATGCTAAAGCTGTCGTAGACCGCTATAAGGACACGTTGAATATATCGTATTTTTTTAAAGAAAATACAGGGCCAGGCGCCTCTAGAAACTATGGTATGGAACGGGCTAAAGGCAATTACTTTATTATTTTAGATAGCGATGTGATTTTGCCTGAAAATTATTTAAATGCTGTTCACGAAAGTTTAACTACTGCATATGTAGACTGTTTTGGCGGTCCAGATGGAGCACATGCATCATTTACAGACCTTCAAAAAGCGATTAACTTTTCAATGACGTCTTTTATAACAACAGGAGGCATAAGAGGTCGTAAAAAAGCTGTGGGTAAATTTCAGCCTCGAAGCTTTAATATGGGCTTGTCTAAAAAAGGGTTTATGGCTTCAAAAGGTTTTGGACAAATACACCCTGGAGAAGACCCAGACCTGTCTATACGCCTGTGGAATTTAGGCTTTGAAACCAAATTGATTCCAGAGGCAGTCGTGTATCACAAACGCCGTATTTCTTGGAAAAAGTTTTACCAGCAAGTTCGTAAATTTGGTTTAGTGCGCCCCATATTAAACTTATGGCATCCCGAAACTAAAAAGCTTACCTATTGGTTTCCCACACTATTTGTGTTAGGGTTTATGATAGCCCTTATCGCTTTAGTAGCGCAAGTGAAATTTTTTATTCTAGCCTATGCATTTTATTTTTTGCTAAGCTTCTTATTAGCATTAGTAGTTACAAAACAATTTAAAGTTGCTATTTTAGTACTCCCTGCCATTGCCATTCAATTTTTGGGATACGGTCTGGGGTTTTTAACCGCAACACTAGCTGTGGTCGTGTTTAAACAACAGCCCGAGCTGCGTTTTCCTAAATTATTCTTTAAATCCTAATGATCTTTAAATTAAAAACAGAACTATTAAAAACGATTAAAAGCGGAAAACTTAATGTGTTTTTAGTCTTTTTAATTTCATCATTTGTGATATTAATTTTTACGAAACTCTCTAAAAACTATACCAATACCATTACATTTGCTATTGAAAAAACAGGCATACCAGAAGATAAACTTATATTAGAAGATAGCAGCCATCAATTGCAAATCACATTAAAAACCCATGGGTTTAAATGGCTAAAGTATTATATGTCTCCACCTAAAATTGCGATAGATTTTTCTAAAGAAGTGTATGTCGCAAAAGGGGCTTATATCTATACAAAAACAGAAGCTTATCTCAATGAAAAAAAACAGTTTCAAAATCAGGTAGAGATTTTAAGAAAAACCCCCGATACCTTGACATTTCGTTACGATACAAATCTGGTAAAACGCGTTCCTGTAACTGCTAATGCCACTATAACGTATACACCTGGTTATAATAGTTATGAGGGAGTACATATAGTTCCAGATTCTGTAACGGTGATTGGGCCTCATGAGATTGTTTCTAAAATAGCGACATTACCAACGGTTCCTGTTGTACTAAAGGGAGTTAAAAGCCCTGTAGACCAACCCGTAAAGTTAATACTACCAGAACACAAAAATATTTTAAAGTTTTCAGATACAGATGTGAGACTTCATGCTACTGTAGAGAAGTTTACCGAGGGGCGTTTAGATATCCCCGTAAAAGTAACCCATATTCCTAAGGGAGTTAGCATTACGTATTTTCCAAAAACAATAAAAGTGTCGTATTATACCAGTTTAAATCATTTCAAAACCATTAAAGCTAAAGATTTTGAGATAGAATGCGATTTTAGAAAAGTATCAAAAGCGCAATCTTTTTTGCAACCAGAATTTGTAAGCATTCCAAAACATGTAAAGCATGTAAAACTACACCAAAAACACGTAGAATTTATTATTTTAAAATGACAGTCGTAGGGTTAACAGGAGGTATAGGCAGTGGGAAAACCACTGTGGCAAAAGCATTTGAAGCATTACAAATCCCAGTGTATATTGCAGATATAGAGGCCAAACAACTAATGCAGAGTTCTACAGAAATACGCGAACAATTGCTGGAGCTTTTAGGAGAAGCCGCTTATGTAGAAGGACGCTTAAATAGAGCCTATATTGCAGGGATTATTTTTAAAGATAAAGCTTATTTAGAAAAAATAAATGCGATAGTCCATCCTCAAGTAGCGGCACATTTCGAAAACTGGGCAGCACAACAAAACAGTCCTTATGTGATTAAAGAAGTGGCCATATTGTTTGAAAACGGTGGCCACAAACACTGCGATTTTGTAATTACTGTAACCGCACCTAAAGCGGCGCGAATAGCACGTGTTTTAAAACGCGACGAGACTACAAAAGCACGCGTTGAAGCTATTATGAATAACCAATGGGAAGATGCTAAAAAAATAGAACAGTCGCATTTTGTAATCCATAACACTACTTTAGAAGGGCTCCCGTCTCAAGTGAAACGTATTCACACAGAAATTCTCTCTAAAATACAGTAAAATACAAGAAAAGAGCTTTTGTTAACGTTAGGTTAAATGATAACTTGACTAAATGTTAAAATGTTAAATTTGACCGATGAGCAAAAAAATTTTCGCCCTTTTAGTTATTCTAATGAGCCTATCACTTATTGGAATTATATTTGTTCAAGCCTACTTTATCAACCAAGCAGTACAGAACGAAAAGAGTCGTTTTAGATATACCATTAATAAAACGCTATACAACGTTGCCAATACGCTAGAAGATAGGGAGTATGCAGATTATGTATACAAGCTTAAAAATATTTTGGCAGACGATGGTGTCTCTGTGGATACCGCTGCTATTAGAAATTTATATGTTATAGATGATTCAGATTCTAAACAACGTATCATATATAGATATGGCACTTTAGAAGAAAATTATAAGTTTAGTTCACCGCTCTTTGACATTAGTTTAGATAACCTAGAAGAAGATACACTAAATATAAAACGTATTTATAGTGAACGCGAAACCAAAGTTTTTGAAAATTCTAGTTTTGAAGTAGATTTAAATGCAAAACTGAGACTGCTAGATAATATATCGAGTACAGATAAGGTGTTTTTTGAAGATATTTACAGTGATTTATCTTACAAAAAGCCCATACATAAGCGGGTGTCCGCGCGTGAAATACAAAAGTTACTTGCCGAAAAATTTAGACGTGATTCTATAAAAATTGATTTCGAATTTGCTGTCTACAGTAAAGACTTGGCAACTAAAATACAAAGTGATGATTTTGAATATGAAAGAGGATCTACCTTTGAAGTGCCTTTTTTTCAAAATAGAAAAAATCCAAATACGTACAGACTTTTAGTTAATTTCCCTGGATATAAGCCTTATATATTATCATCGATTTATATCATGATCTTGTTATCAATCGTATTTACACTTATTATCATACTAGCGTTTAGTAGTGCTTTGTATCAATTAGTAAAGCAACGCAAAATTTCAGAAATAAAAACAGATTTTATCAATAATATGACACACGAGTTTAAAACGCCTATAGCTACAATTAATCTGGCTTTAGACTCTATAAAGAGTCCCAAGATTATTGATGACAAAACAAAGGTTTTGCGCTATCTCAACATGATAAAGGAAGAAAACAAGCGCATGCATGCTCAAGTGGAAAATGTCTTGAGGATTTCTAAACTAGAAAAAAATGAACTAAATATTAGTAAGGATAGAGAGGATTTACACGACATAATAGAGGATGCTTTAACGCATGTAGAATTAATTGTCGAAGATCGTCAAGGTTATATAAAAACGCATTTAGAAGCAGAACAAACTTCTGTATTGGCTAACGATATGCATTTTACAAATGTTATTGTAAATATTTTGGATAATGCTATAAAGTATTCTCCAGAACCGCCTCAAATAGATGTGTATACAGAAAATATAGGTACAAATATCTTGTTAAAAATACAAGATAAGGGTAGCGGTATGAGTAAAGCTGCAGCCAAACGCGTATTTGAAAAATTTTATAGAGAACATACAGGTAATATACACAATGTAAAAGGTCATGGTTTAGGCTTAGCTTATGTAAAGCGTATTATTGATGACCACCACGGGTTTGTATCTGTAGAAAGTGAAAAAGGTAAAGGAAGTACTTTTGTAATAAAGCTTCCGTTAATATCATAAAACATATGGAAGCGATAAATAAGAAAATTTTATTAGTAGAAGACGATCCTAATTTTGGAACCGTATTGAGAGATTATTTAACCATGAACGATTACGATGTGGTTCATGCCAAGAATGGTATGGAAGGCTTTGAAAAGTTTAAGAAAGACGATTATGACTTATGCATTTTAGATGTCATGATGCCTTATAAAGATGGTTTTACACTAGCTAAGGAAATTCGTGAAAAGAATACCGATGTTCCTATCGTATTTTTAACGGCCAAGGCCATGAAAGAAGACGTTTTAAAAGGTTACAAAGTAGGGGCAGACGATTACCTTAACAAACCTTTTGATAGTGAAGTCTTGCTTATGAAGATAAAGGCCATTATACAACGTAAAGCTACAGAAACCATATCTGATAGTAAGCAGTTTGAATTTACGATTGGACGTTTTCATTTAAATTCTAAACTGCGTTTTTTAAGATTTGATGATGGAGAACCTGTAAAATTATCACCTAAGGAGAACGAATTACTGCGTTTGTTAGCCCTTCATGAAAATGATTTAATGCCAAGAGAATTAGCATTGACAAAAATATGGAGAGATGATA
>CAZLTR010000227.1:0-5421 GCA_964562415.1 uncultured Hyunsoonleella sp.
ACATGATCTCTCCAAATGTTATTACTCTTGCCATTTTTGCTTAATTGTATATAATTTAATTTGTATTATTTTCTACATCTATTTTTCAATACCTGTAAAACACAAGTATTTTGTTCCAACGTTTGAACAAAGCATCTAAATACACCCAAGCTCTTTTATTTCACAAGAAATTAGTGGTAACAAATTCTAGGAAGATGGTGGTTATAAAGACGTGCGTTTAGTCATTTTAAATTTTGAACTTACTAAAAAACATTATATTTGTTCAAACGTTGGAACAAAAGTATATAAAAATTGGGACATAAAAAAACAACTATAAAAGATATCGCTAATGTGTTAGGGATTACACCATCTGCAGTCTCGAAAGCTTTGAATGATCACCCAAGAATTAGTAAAAAAACTAAAGATGCTGTTCTACAAGTTGCAGAAAACTTAAACTACCAACCCAACCATATTGCAAGTGCACTACGCAAAGGAAAAACAAACCTAGTAGGTGTTATCATACCAAGAGCCAGCAGTAATTTCTTTTCTTCTATTATTGAAAAAATTGAAGACATCCTTAACGATAAAGGCTATCATGTTATCATCACCCAGTCTAATGAATCTTACAAAAAAGAATGCGCCAGTATCGAGGCTTTATTATTTACCCAAGTATTATTGCTTCTATGGCAAATGAAACTGTAAAATTAGATTATTACAATAAAGTCAAGAAAAAAGGCATTCCGCTTATTTTATTCGATCGCGGTGAAAACGATCTAAATGTAGATTATGTAGGTATTGACGATTACCAAAGCAGTCATATGGTTGTTGCGCATTTGGCGCAACAAGGTTGTAAGCATATTGCACATATTAGTGGTAATAGTAATGCCAGAATCTATAAAAATAGAATTAGAGGTTATATTGATGCTTTAGAAAAACACCAGTTGCCATTTAAAAAAGAATTACTCATAGAAAGCAATTTAAGACAAGTTGATGGCAGACGCATTATGCAGCAACTTTTAGAATTGCCAGTACGTCCAGACGCTGTATATGCTTCTGGAGACTATGTAGCACTTGGCGCTTTAGAAGTTTTAAAAGCCAAACATATTAGAGTCCCCGAAGATATTGCTCTTGTTGGCTTTAGCAATGAACCATTTTCATCTATTGTCACCCCCGCCATTACTTCTATAGAACAACATAGTGAAAAAATTGGAGAACTCGCTGCACAAACATTTCTCAAGCGTATCGCTAACCCCAAGGAAAAAGTAAGTTTAAATAAAATGATACTGCAACCAGAGCTTATTATAAGAGCTTCTTCTAAACGAAAACCCCTTTAAAAAGACTATTAAAGTCTTTTTTCTATATAAATGTTAAAACGCGTTGTCCGCTCTGTTTTATCATAGAAAAGCGTTCCTATTTTGTTACAAAACATATGTTTTCTGGTCGTTTTTAATTAGCAGTACCTTTTTTATGGTAGTGCTTTACAGTGCTTGACATGTCCATTAGTATGGTTTTTTAAATAAACAGAAACATTTTAGACATAAAAAAAGCACCTGTTAGGTGCTTTTATATATTTTGAGAGGAAAATTACGATTTAGCTCGCTGCTTGTTGTTGCTGTTCAGAATCCATACGCCCTTTCATTTTCTCAACAATTGCATGTTCGTTTACAGTATTTTGTAAATTCACTTTTTCAAGTCTATTAAGCTCTAGTCGAATTTGTTCACTACGTCTTCTAAGCTTCTCTAGCTTTTCATCTCTAGCTTTTTGTCTTTCAACACGTTTAGCTTCTTTTATTGTAGCCATACGTTCTAATTCTTCCGATTGCTTTCGGTATTTAATTTTCTCTAAAGCAACACTACCATAAGCAAATCCATACATGCACGCAAAAAGCAATGCTATAATTCCTAGAACAAATAAACCATTTTCCATATTCTTAGTTTTTGAGGGTGAAATTTATATCTATCTTAAAATTAACGATGTATATCTTAAGATCATTACAAAATTATAGAAACTCCTAAAATCCTAAAAATAAAAAAGGTAAAGTGCCAAAAAAAAAAGTTAAACGTTAAAAATATAGTTTTTTTACGGTAAAACCACAATTAATCCATCGTTTTAAAACCTACACTTCTCCAATTGATAATTCCACCTTCTAACTCGTAAACGTCTTCAAAACCCATAGCTTCTAATCTTGATGCGCTTTTAGAACTTCGCTTACCCGAACGGCAATAAATGTATAGCTTTTTACTAGTGTCAAGCTGTTTAAATTGGGTCTCAAAATCTTCAGAAAAATAGTCTATGTTAATAGCTCCTTTTATATGGCCTTGCGCATACTCTTTCGGTGTTCGTACATCTACGACCTGACTTCCTGCTTTAATAATTTCAGCCTTAAAAGTTTGTGGATCCAAATCGGGAGTATTAGCATTCCAACCACAACTCATTACACATAGACACACAAGTAAATTTAAAACATATACTCGCATAGACGTTTTTTTAATTAGTCTATATCGACGACATCTCCTGTCCATTCCAACATCCCTCCTTCTAGGTTATAAGCGTTATCGAAACCAAGCTGCTCCATAATTTTACATGCTTGTCCACTTCTATTCCCAGAACGGCAGTACACATAATAGCTCTTACTCTTATCTAAAGCTTCGATCTCATCTATAAAACCTTGCCCTTTATGTATATCGATATGAATAGCATTCTCAATAATCCCATCTGCAACCTCCGCATCTGTTCTTACATCTAAAACAACTGCATTAACATCGTTAGCCAATTGTTCTACCCATTCTTCTTGTGTTAAATCTTCCATTTTATTTTTGTTTTTACAAAACTACTATTTATTGGTATATAGACGAAAAAAATACCAAAGTATTACGCCCATTGTTATACATCAATCACTGGTCCTAAACTTTTATAGAGCACCCTATAGCTTTCGTTTTTTTCACCTCGATAGGCTTGTCATTAAGCAAGGCGTCTACAGCAGCTTCTAAATACCTTTCTTTTACCGCCTTAGGATTTCTGGAGCTGTCATCTATGGCTCCTATATACTTCACCACAAAACCTTTTTCTGTCTTTTGTAAAACATAATTATGAGGTGTTTTAGTAGCTCCAAATTTAGGGTATACCTGCTGCCCTTCATCTACTAAATAAGGAAATGTATAGCCTTGTTTTTTCGCACGTTTCTGCATGGCTTCGAAACTATCTCCAGGTCTTGTATTAGGGTTATTAGGATTAATTGCTATGACAGGATAACCTTTGCCTGCATACTTTTTGTCTAAAGCTATAATTCTATCTTCATAGGCAATAGAATAAGGACAGGTGTTACATGTAAAAGTAAGTATAATGCCTTTAACTTGCTCATAATCTGTCAATGCTACTGTTTTACCATCTACGTTCTTTAATGAAAAGTCGTCTACGACATCTCCTATATTGTAGCCATGCTCATGTAAAGATGCACTACTAAATGCACTAACAAATATAGCCAGAACCATTACTGGTAGTATTTTAAATAAAGTATTCATAATTTTCTATTTTAAAAGTTTTACTTCTTTTTCTAGGGCGTCATAGGTAAACGATTGCTCATAAAATCGACGTCCTTTTTTACTATAGATAACTGTAGCGGGTATGGATCCAGACCAACTGCTATCGACAGCAGTAATCCACTTATTCTCACTAGGATCATTTAGCACAATAACCTTACTCTTTAGATCTCGCTTTTTAATAAAAGGTTTTAACTTGGTATCAAACATATGCGGAAAATCCAAACTCACCAAAATCACTTCTACACCTTTAGCGCTGTAGTTTTGGGTTAATTTTTCAAAGTAAGGCAACTCTTTTACACAAGGCGCACACCAAGTAGCCCAAAAATTAATAACATAAGTTTTATCATCTTTTCTATTTAAAAATTTCTTAAACCCTTCAAAATCATATATTTCCAAGGCTTCCGAAGACGCTTTATCATTTACATTCTCTACAGATGTTACAGTTGTAAGAGTATCGTCATGAGACTTTTCTTTAGAATTTTTACAAGCCAATACCATTAAAACAAATGCAACTAGTACTATTAATTGTTTCATAAATTTTTAAATTGATTTTAAAATTAAGGATTACATCGCTAGCTTTTGACCGTTTAACAAATTTTTAAATATTTTCTTTACAATAACAAGATTTAACTTACATTTGCAGCGAAAATTTTTAATACAATTATAAAATATAATACATATACAGATCAGCATGAACGCTGGGGGATTTGCTTCTCATGTAAGGTATGACACTTTAATAAACAACATAAGAAGCGCAATTGGTTTACGATTTTACAATTAAAACAAAAACCGCATTAGTACGGTGTATCGAAAGTGCTAAGGCTTTTGATTGACTAAGATTCTCTCAACACTTAGAACTTAAAAAACGATCGTAGTGTGGACTATGATCGTTTTTTTATAAAAATATATATAAATTGATTGTATAATACTATTTTCGTTTTTATCTTTGCTACATATAATTTTTTATCTTATGAACACATTTTTAAATATATCTTGGTGGTGGAACTTTCGAAATTAGCATTCGTGAAGTAAAATCCTAGTATATTTAAACTTAAAATATCAAAAAGGCTTGTCTTTCACGACAAGCCTTTTTCTTTGAATCTTGACATGATTTAAGATTTTGAAAACAAAAAAAATGAAAAAATTTAGTCTTTATACACATCACAAAAGAATTCTAACCGATACGATTACTCCAGTAACGGTTTATTATAAAATAAGAGATAAATATCCTAACAGCATTCTATTAGAAAGTGGGGATTACCATAGAAATCACAAAAATTTCTCTTACATCTGCTTTAATCCTATAGCCTCTATAAAAGTGGAAAATGAAGTTATTTCTCAAACGTTCCCAGATGGTAGCACTACAGCTTTAAATATAGAAACTAGCACCAATGTTGTGGACGAAATTTACAACTTCACCAAAAGATTTGATACCAAATCGGAAGCCCAATTCAAATTCATTAATAATGGAATTTTTGGATATACGGCCTATGATGCTGTGCGCTATTTTGAAGATGTTGAAATTAGCAAAAAGGATAATTCTGTTACAATTCCAGACATCTATTATGCGGTATATAAAAACATCATTGCTATAAACCACTATAAAAATGAAGCCTATATTTTTGCGCATTGTTATGAAGATCAAGAAAACAATATTGATGCTATAGATAAACTTATTAATGTTCAAAACTTTGCATCTTATAATTTTAACGTTAAAGGTCCTATTACCTCTAATTTAACCGACGCAGAATTTAAAGACCATGTCGAACTTGCCAAAAAGCATTGCGCGCGTGGCGATGTGTTTCAATTGGTGCTATCCAGACGATTTTCGCAAGAATACAGTGGAGATGACTTTAATATTTACCGTGCATTAAGAAGCATCAACCCTTCGCCTTACCT
>CAZLTR010000228.1:0-5402 GCA_964562415.1 uncultured Hyunsoonleella sp.
CGCCAGTATTTGCAGTAGCTCAAAGGTGTAATAGATGTTCTATCGCATAAAGCGGATTAAACAATTGTAATAGGTAATTTTAAGACATAAAATTTCTGTAAAATACCCAATGTGGGACATCATATTATTATAAAACTAAGTTTAAATTGAATATAGGATCACTCAAAATGTCTCAGTACGATTCAAGACAAAAGTTAGTTCGTTTTCGGCTTAGGGATTACAGCATCTGGATGGTATTTTTCAAAAAATCGTTCTTGTTGTTCCAATAGGTGTTGCCTTAGGGCATTATTAATATCTGTCTCCCTTCCCCTATACTGCTTCCCCAAAAAATCTAGATAAACACATTTAATGTTACATCTATAACAATTAACTTCACTAAAACATATTAGGAATGAAGCTTATAACTAAGCCTCAATCCTAATACATTACAAATAAAATGATTACGAAATCTTAATAGTTCTTGGAGGCTTCCGCTTCGCTTCTTCTTTCTTAGCCAAATGAATACTTAAAATACCATCTTTATATGTCGCTTTAATCTTTTCTTCATCTACACTTTCTGGTAAATTAAATGTCCTTCTAAAGGAAGCATATCCAAACTCTCTTTGGGTATACTTGTCTTCGTCTAAAGTTTTATCATCATGCATTTCAGTAGAGATACACAGTGCTTGGTTTTCTAAATCTATATGAAAATCAGATTTTTTTAAACCAGGAACAGCCATTTCGACTAAAAAAGCATCTGCGGTCTCTTTAATATTAACCCTAGGCAAGGTCATGCCCATATTAAAGTTTGAAGTAAATACAGAGGGTAGCTCTCTATTAAAGAGATCATCTAACCAGTTGGACAAAGTCGGGAAATTTGTATTTGAATTAGTGTTTGACAAACTTCCGTGTTTAGGAACATTAATTAAATTGCTCATAATTACAAAATTTTAAATTAAACAATATTTCAAAATTGAAATCTCATTACGATTTCATCAAACAGTAAACAAAAAAAATACCAACGTTAGGTGCCCCATTATTTTTAGATAAAAACGTATTATACAACTGCAATTTTGTCAGTTTCATCTTTCAGTCATGACAAAATTACATTCTAATTCTACTTATATGTTACGGTTTTATAGCCAATCCTCTTAAAAACAACAATACAATACTGCAAACAGCATACTTTAACCCGAATTATGCGATAGAACATTGTCGTGAAGCTTTGAGATACCATAAATACTGACTTTTTCTTGATTTTAGCATAGCATCGCTATGGTTAAATTGAAAAAAGTAGTGTAGCGCCAGTATTTGCAGTAGCGCAAAGGTGTAATAGATGTTCTATCGCATAAAGCGGGGTTAAATATTTCACTGAAAACAGGGTATGCTACAAGTCTACTATACTCTAATTTTGAAGTGTAAAATAACAGCAGTGCTGTATTAATTTGGTTAGTGGTAGGACACCTTACAAATATTATAAATCTCATAAATTGGGTTTTATTGATGTAAGGTGTTTTTTGTGACTATAACTATCGCGTTTTTGTATACACTAATGGGTCTTACTGCTTTTTGTATTGTGGCACAAGTAAGCTTTAAATCTAAAAGTTTTATTAACTTAGGGGAATGTATCTTAGGCCTTATAAGGCTATGTCAATGCTAACTAAATACCTATGCAACGCCACGTTAATAAAATAACGCCCTCTAAGGAGGAGTCCTCCATAGCAGAGGAGCAGCTCACAGAACCCCAAAACTCTACACTTGAATTTGCAGACCGTAGACCAAAAATAAAGCAATTAAAAAAGCTTCAAGAACAGATTAATAATAGCTCTAGACAGCATACATTACTACAATTTCAAAACAAAGCGCAGGCCTATACAAACGCAAAAACACAGCCTGTTCTGCAAAAAGAAAATAATACAGGCTTACCCACTACTTTAAAAACAGGAATAGAACAACTGTCTGGATTTGCTATGGACGACGTAAAAGTACATTACAATTCTAGCAAACCTGCACAGCTTCATGCGCATGCTTATGCGCAAGGCTCTACAATTCATATGGCGCCTGGGCAAGAAAAACATTTAGCACATGAGGCTTGGCATGTGGTACAACAAAAGCAAGGGCGTGTTAGACCAACTCTGCAACTAAAAGAGAGCGTTAATATTAATGATGATACTAGCTTAGAACAAGAGGCCGATATAATGGGGGCAAAAGCCTTACAAATTGCCAATAACAATTCGCCTTCCATACAGCTTCGTGCTACTGCAACTTTAGGGCATACGCCAACATATCAATTGTTTAAGTACATTAAAAAAAACGATAGGGTACAAAAGCGCGATGATAGTTATAGAACCCGATCTGGTGAAACTGAAGTCACCAGAGATACTTTCCAAAAGTATTTATTTGATCAAATCACTAAAAATAAGATAAAATCTTATGCCCCTACAGTAATGGGCACAAAAAGAGCAACCGACGCTACTGCTTTGCCCCCACACCGAGAAGATTTAACCTCTAAATTAATCTTTAGAGGAATGAGTGTAAATAATATTGCTAATAATGCAAAAGAAGATGCTCCCATTTTTACTGTAGATCAACCAGATGGAACCGCCTCTCCTGTAGAGCATATTGTTCATGATGCTCCTAATTCGCCTTATTTATCTTTTGAAAGTCAAGGTTTAAATGTAAGTGCTGGAAAATATGCCCACAAACCTGTAGATGCAAACAACCAACCTATAGGTGTACAAACTTTAAGTTCTGGATTTTTTAAACAAGAGAAATCCTATACACAAGAAAACATGGACAGGCACCAAGGCAAACGTATTGGTCTTGTAGCTGGCATTTTTAATAAAGCACATTATCTAGATGTATCAACACAAGAAAAAGCCCAAGCTGAAGTTGCAAAAACAACAAGCAGTCTTACCGATCAGGCTACGGCTGTTGATTTAGCTGTAGCCGATAAAGAAATTTTAGTGACACCTGGAGCCGATGGAATTAGCAAAGGGAATGTGCCCTTTTATGCTAAAGTAGAAGTATTAACTAAGGATGAATTTATTGCAAATATTGATAAACAAACGCCTACCATGGCGCTTGGTTTTCATAATGGGGTCTACTATAAAATTCAAATTGACTTGGCTAGAAGCAATGCGAAGTTTCATTTCCAGTTTCAAATCGATGACAACCATACAGGCGGCGGTGGTGCTATTAGCAATATCGATGATGTGGTCATTAATAAAGATTTATTTGGTTTAACATTAGAACAACAGGATATGGTTCGCACCGAACTGCCTGAAAAAACCAGAGAATTATCTGCCTTAGACCATAGTATTTTAAGTTTAGATTTAAGTGCACTTAAAGAAAGTGCCTTAGAAGAATTTAGGGCAGACTACAACTATTTATGGAATTGGTTTAACATACAAACAGAATCCATAACAGCTAAGCAAATACAGGGCGTTTCTGGTCTTAAAAACTTTGATAAAACTTTAAAATCTGTCCTCAAAACCTTAGACGCCCTATCCCTTCTTACGAACCTACCCAAAAAACAGAAGCAATTAAATAGCTGTAAAGAATTTTTAGAAAAATGTTTAGATGCGGAAAACACAGCTACTATTAGAACCAAGTTTAATGCCTTTAAAACACAATTAACCAAACTACAAGGAATCTATAATACAACTAAACTTTCTTTTGAAACTGATCGATTACCGCTTATCACAGATCTGCCTGCTGTTGTTACGTTTGAAGAAACCCTTACTGCATTACAACCTTTATTTGAAACTGTAGAACACCTATTTACACAAATAGAAACCCCTGCTATTTCTTCTTAAATTTTAACAATTACAATTTTTAATAAAAAGTGCTGTCATTATATTTACGGTCTTAAGCCATATGTCATCTTAAAGAGTCTCCTAAATTTTTATTACAAAAAAGGCACATTCTTAACACGTTAGGGCCACTACCGCTTTACTATAGTATAAATAAGGTGAAAAAGAAGTATTTTGAACGTTTTCATCTTAATATTTCACTGTATAGTCCTCTAACTTAATTATATTTACCTTTAAAACGATTACACTACAACGTTAAGTATAGTCTATCTATGAATACCACGCCTTTATTAGATTATATTGCCAAATTTATCTGCTTAACATCAGATGAGGAAGCGCTATTAATTTCCAAAACTAACTTTAGAAAGTATCTAAAACACCAATACATTTCGCAACAAGACGATGTGTGCAAACATGCTAACTTTATCATATCTGGCTGTACACAAACCTTTCATACCGACAACAAAGGTGATGCTCATATTGTTATGTTTTCCATTGAAGACTGGTGGACTTCAGATTTAGGAAGTTTTATAACCCAAACACCAGCCGATTTTAATGTACAGTGCATTGAAGACACCACCGTAATACAATTTAGCTACGAAAACCTAGAACTGCTTTACAGTTCAATGGAACGCCTATTTAGTAAAATACTAGAACGTGCTTTTGTAGCCTCCCAAAAACGAATTATTCGAAGTTATAGTTTAGATGCCAAAACGCGCTATCTTATGTTTAAAGAAAACTACCCCATAATAGAGCAGCGTGTGCCGCAATACATGGTTGCCTCTTATCTTGGAATTACTAAAGAATTTTTAAGTAAAATTAAAGTGCAACTTACAAAAGCCAATAAAATATTAAACTAGATTAATATTATTTAATAGACTAGTTTATTTTTTAGTTTTAAGGTATTTTAGAATTTTGCCCAACACATTTAAATCCATTTATTAATCCATATAACCATTTTTAAAATTATGAAATCGATCACAAAATTAATAACACTTTTTACTTTAGTCTTTGCTGCTTTGTCTTTTACGACTATAGAGGAAACTAAAAAAGAGGTCAATGTAAACGATAGTACTATAACTTGGAAAGGCTATAGCCTAACAGGATCTCATGAAGGAACTATTGCTCTTAAATCTGGCCATTTAAATTTTGAAGACAACACCCTAACAGGAGGCACATTTACAATAGACATGACCTCTATTAATGTAACAGATATTCAAGGTGATTACAAAGCTAAACTTGAAGGGCATTTAAAATCGGACGATTTTTTTGGTATTGCCAACTATCCTACAGCCAGTTTAGTATTTACGAAAGTAGACGCGACTGCTAATAACACCTACCAAATTACAGGTGATATTACCATTAAAGGACAAACAGAATCAATAACATTTACGATGACGGTTAATCCAAATAAGGCCAATGCTGCTTTAAAGCTAGACCGTACTAAATTTGGTGTAAAATATGCTTCTGCAAGCTTTTTTGAAGGCTTAAAAGATAAAGCCATCAATGATGAATTTGATTTAGTTGCCAATTTAAAATTTTAATTAAAAGTATCCGTAATTAAACTATTGGGTAACCCCTAGTACTTTTAAGCATACAACTATAAAT
>CAZLTR010000229.1:0-5373 GCA_964562415.1 uncultured Hyunsoonleella sp.
GATATGCGTAAAGATTTAACCTTTACCATAGATCCTAAAGATGCTAAAGATTTTGATGATGCGCTATCTTTTGAAGTTTTGGATAATGGATTATATGAAATTGGCATACACATCGCAGACGTATCTCACTATTTGCAAGAAGGCACTGTACTAGATGACGAAGCTTACGAACGTGCAACTTCTGTATATCTGGTAGATAGGGTCGTACCCATGCTTCCAGAAGTATTATCTAATAAGGCCTGCTCTTTACGGCCTCATGAAGAAAAATACACCTTTTCTGCAGTCTTTAAAATGAATGATAAGGCTGAAATTAAAGACCAATGGTTTGGACGTACTGTGACTTACAGTGATGCTCGTTATGCTTATGAAGAAGCGCAAGCTGTAATCGAATCTAAAACCAATACTATTCCAGAAGATGTGTCTCTAACAGGAAAAGCCTATCAAACCGATCAAAAACTAGCAGATGCCATCTTAAAAATGGACGAACTGGCTAAAATAATGAGAGGCAGACGCATGCGGGATGGCGCCATTTCGTTTGATAAAGTTGAGGTGAAATTTAATTTAGATGAAGCCAATAATCCAGAAGGCGTTTATTTTAAAACGAGTAAAGATGCCAATAAACTTATTGAAGAGTTTATGCTTCTGGCAAACCGAAAAGTATCGGAATTTATTGGCAAGCAATCGCCTAAAAAAACTTTTGTATACCGCGTGCATGACGAACCCGACGAAAGCAAGTTGGCAGCATTACAAAATGTCGTAAGTCGTTTTGGATATAAGCTTAATTTTACAGACAGAAAATCTACCACAGCATCTTTAAATGGATTGCTAAAAGAAGTTGTAGGTAAAAAGGAGCAAAATTTAGTAGACACTTTGGCCATAAGAAGTATGAGTAAAGCCGAATATACCACACGTAATATTGGTCATTATGGCTTAGCATTCGATTATTACAGTCATTTTACATCTCCTATAAGACGGTATCCAGATGTGATGGCGCACCGTTTACTACAACATTATATCGATGGTGGTAAACCCGCTAATGAAGAACTTTACGAAGAAAAATGCAACCATTCCAGTAGTATGGAAATGTTAGCCACTAAAGCCGAACGTGATTCTATAAAATATATGCAAATACGCTTTATGGAAGACCACAAAAATGAAGAATTCTTGGGCGTCATCTCTGGGGTTACAGACTGGGGTATCTATGTAGAAATTATTACTAATAAATGCGAAGGTATGGTAAGTGTTCGTGACATGACAGACGATCATTACGCTTTCGACCAAGATTTATACGCCCTAGTAGGCAGAACAAACAAGTTAGCATACCAACTAGGCGATGAAGTTATCGTAAAAGTAAAAAACACCGATTTAGTGAAAAAGCATTTAGATTTCACATTGGTTGGCAAACCAGAAGCTTTAGAAGCTTAAAATAGAAATAATTCTACATCTGTTTTTAACAGTGTAGCAAGACCATCTAGGGTTGAACTTAAAAATAAGTTCAACCCTATTTTATGCCTTAGAAATTCGTGATCCGTGTTGAAACGGCCTTAAAATCGAATATTGTATCATATTTTCAAGCCCTGATAGACTTAGGCTAGAAGATAATTTAGAATTATAAAGTTTTCCTAAATACAATAAGCATGGTATAATAATTGGTAATTTTACATCAAAATTAACATTCAATGAAACACATCGCTCTTCTAATAATAAGTATAATCAGCCTGTCTTTAACCTCACAAAATCAAATTGAAAAAACTGTTGGACAATTTAACGAACTTAAAGTCTATGATTTGATAGATGTAGAATTAATCAAATCTAATATCAATAAGGTTATCATCTCTGGAGAAAACAAAAATGAAGTCGTTGTTAATAACAAAAATGGTACGCTTAAAATAAAAATGAGGCTTGAAGAAGCTTTCGATGGGGGTCAAACACAAGTACAACTTTATTATACGTCTTTAGACATTATAGATGCTAACGAAGGTGCAAAAATCCATTCAAACGACACCATAGATCAATTCGAAATAAAACTCAGCGCGCAGGAAGGCGCTAAAATTAATGCCAATCTAAAAGTTACCTATGCAACGATTAGAGCCGTTACCGGGGCTCAGGTCTCCACTTCGGGAACAGCAAAACATCAAAACATTTCTATATACACAGGAGGTGTTTACAACGGCAAATCATTAGAAACACAGCATTCTGAAATTTCTATAAGAGCCGCTGGAGAGGCAAACGTTTTTGCCGTTGAAAAAGTTATTGCTAAAGTTAGAGCAGGAGGGGACATCAACATCTATGGTAATCCTAAAAACGTTGAACAAAGTAAAATTTTAGGAGGACGTATAAAGCTTATAAACTAACCCAATATTTACAGATTGAATAGGAGAGAAGTCCCTCTAACCAGAAGTTTCAGCTGATAACACTTTGATTATACAACACATAAATATAAATGCATTAATCTTCGTATAATAAAATTTTAAGTTTTTTACTATATTTGATTAAAATAATTTATGTCTCTAATTCGTATTAGAAACGCTCGATACGCCTACTTAATTTAGCCCGTTATGTATAGCAAACAGATACTTTACACTTTAATACATCTTATTCTTTTATCTACTGTGTCTCAAAATTTTTATGCCCAAGCTCCTTTTGGAACTGCTGGAGCGCATACTGCTGTTCCTAAAGACACGCCTAATATTCCATTTGGATATTATGAATATTTACCAACAACATCCAAAACCTACCCTAACCCTACACAAAATACTTGGCAAAACAGTTATAGAATTACCTGCTAATAAAAACAACATCATTGTAGATGCATCTCCCTTTAAATCAGGAGTCTATTTTGTTGAACTTAAAACAATTAATGGCCTTAATAACATAAAATTGATTAAACTCTAATTATCTTCAAAATTTATAAATTCAACAGGAACTTTTTCTGTAAGCCATACCCCATTTTCAGATTTAAAGAAAGCATAACCTTGACTATGCATCTCTAGAGTGTCTACTTTCAAAATAAAAGGCTTTCCTCTTCTGGCGCCTACTTTTTGTGCTGTTTCTAGATCTTTACTTAAATGGACATGCTGCCTATTCATTTTTTTTAACCCCTCTATTTTAATCGCATCTAAAAATTTGGGGACGGTACCATGGTACAAAAATGGGGGAGGTGTTTGTGCCTTTAAATTTAAATCTACTGTTTGCAAAGAATGCCCTTGGTTGGCTCTAATTTTTGTTTTGTTTGGATTAAATGAAAACCGTTGTTTATCGTTTGTAGCCACAACATCTTCTAAATCCTTAAACGAAAACTGTAATTGAGTTTGCTCTAAAATAGCATTGACGTTTGCCCAACCATTTTCATCTAGACGTAAACCTATTTTTTCTGGTTGATGCCTTAAGATTAAGCTTAAAAACTTACTAATTCGTTTTTTGTAGTGATTGTCCATAATTTTAATTTAACGGATCTGTTTTTAAAATGTCTTTTACACATTCGCCTACAGGAATTCTGTATACTGGAATCTTTATATTATAATATGCGATTAATTGTTTAATTGCTTTATCTATTTCCTCTTGATGGTATCTTGAGGAAAAATGACCTAAGACAAGCGCATCAATCTCTATTTGGCTTACCATCTCTAAAACCTCTTCTAAAGCACTATGGCTATTTTTATTTGCTTTTGTATTTGTCTCTTCTTTTTTTAAAAATGTTGCTTCATGAATTAAAATACCGCAATTATCATACACAGAGGGATCGTAAACAGGGGTGTCTCCTGAGTACGTTAAAATATTAGTTTTAATTGTCTCTTTAATATAGTCCTCCCCATGTTTCTTTTTTAAATCTATAAGGGCTTGCTTTGACAATCCAATATATTCCGTTTTGAGTTTATGCTTTTGTTCATAGACTCTATAGGATAAACTTTTAACTGCACCTTCTACATTAATATGTTTGTTTTCAATAGCTTCAACAACACTATTGCCCTTTGTTCTTATCTGCGTACCATCGGTAATTTCAATCCAATTCGTTCCACTTTGATGAGGGTCAAAATCTTTAAAAAAAGATGCTAAAAACTTAAATGAACCCGCGTCTTTGGGATAATGAATTGTTGGCTTTAAATGTCCAAATAGCTGATTGTACTGTAACAGTCCCGTTAAATGGTCTCTATCGGCATGAGATACAAAAACATCCTTAATCTTACCACATTTACCTAGTAAATTAGCTGTTAATCCATCTCCTGCATCAAACAAAAGTCCTAAATCTTCAATAACGTACCACGTAGCAAATAATGCTGTGGAGTACCCATGTATTTTTAATTTCATATGGTTTTATTTAGCTAAATGATTCCTGTTTTTTAGGTATTACTTTAAAACTGTTTTAATTGTATTCTCATCTACTAGCGCATTATAAAATCTTAATATTAAATCATAAATTTGATCCTTTTTAGCGATAGTATTTATCCACTCTTCAGGAATATCTTGTAATCCATAATATAGTCCTGCCAAACCTCCAGTAATAGCAGCGGTTGTGTCTGTATCTTCACCTAAATTTATAGCTTTAAATACTGCATCTTTGTAATTATCTGTATTTATAAAACACCATAAAGATGCTTTTAAAGAGCTAACAACGTAACCATTTCCAGAGATGCGTTCTTCCTTAAGTTTATAAATATCTTCTTTAAGAATATCATAATAAAACCCAAGCTCTTTTGGGTTTATATCCTCCTTTTCCAAATACGCGTTAACTCTATTTTTCATAACTTGATATGCTTCAATTTTAGGGGTTGTCTTTAGAAGTTCTAAAGCATATTCAACATATATAAAACAAGCTATTACAGATCTTAAATGTGCATGTGTTAAAGAAGAGACTTCTTTAACATATTGATATCTTTTTTCAATAGTATCTATATTTCTTATAAAGAAAACAAGAGGTAAAATACGCATTAATGAACCGTTACCATTTGAATATTCATCAAATCCGCCACAGATTTCAGGGCTATGTCCTTTTTCCATGTAAAATATAGACTGCCTTGTAGCTACTCCAATATCAAACACATCACCATGTGGTGTCCAATAGGAATCATTATACCAAGCGATAAACTTATTTGCTATACGTTGCGTATTATACCCATCCATTAAGCCTTCCATTAAACAAAATGTTAAAGAACTATCATCAGACCAAGTTCCAGGGGGTTGATTATGGGACCCATAACCAATCATACCGCTTATAGGATTCTCTCTCATATCTATCTTAGATAAGAATTCATATGGAACTCCCAAAGCATCTCCAACAACGACACCTATTACGCCACTTTTTATTTTTTCTAATAAATTCTTTTTCATTTTATTCTAGTATTTCCCTAACCTCCATTAAGGCAAAACCTAGTA
>CAZLTR010000230.1:0-5365 GCA_964562415.1 uncultured Hyunsoonleella sp.
TAAATTAATTGATTTAGCACAACACGTAGGTGCACTTTAATATATAATAACATATTGACTCCATAGTATGCTATGTTTAGCATACTATGGAGTTTTTTTATTCTTTTAACTTATGATTTTAATAGTAGATAGTGGCTCTACCAAATCGGATTGGTTAGCCGTAGATAATAATGGTAATAAATTAATGGAAAAGGTACGTACTAAAGGCCTTAATCCTGCCATTTTAACCGAAAAGAAGCTTGCCAAAATTATCAATAAGAGTAAAGAATTAAAAACGCATAAAGATATAGTTACGCATGTGTTTTTTTATGGCGCAGGTTGTGGTACAGAAAACCCTAGACAACTTTTAAAGGGGGTTTTACAAGCTATATTCTCTAATGCTGTGATAGAGGTTAATGAAGATACACTAGCCGCGGTGTACGCTACAATTAGTCATCCTAAAGAAGCCGCAGTAGTATGTATTATGGGAACAGGTTCTAATTGTAGTTATTACGATGGCGATCAATTACACCAACGCGTTAACTCTTTAGGGTATACCTTAATGGATGATGCTTCTGGAAATTATTACGGGAAACAACTTATTAGAGATTATTATTTTAACCATATGCCCGAGAATGTGAAAGTAGCTTTTGGTGCAAAATATAATATGGAATCAGATTTTATAAAGTACAATCTCTATAAGCAACCTAATCCTAATGCGTACTTGGCCAGTTTTGCAGAGTTTATGTTTTTGCAAAAAGACTCCGAATACACTATTAATTTAATTAAAGAGGGGATTCGCGTTTTTGCTAGAAATATGATTTTCCAGTTTAAAGAAGAGTTAAAAACAGTACCTGTGCACTTTGCAGGCTCTATCGCCTTTTTTGCACAAAAAGAAATACGTGAAGTCGCAGAGGAAATGGGCTTTACAGTGGGTAATTTTGAACGCAGGCCTATAGATGGTTTAGTGCCATTTCATACTAAAGATTTGTAAGCATTATTTTGTGATGCCACTACAGCATGTCGCTATATACATCTCGAGTACAGATGATAAACAAACACTGTTAAAGCAGATAGATACAGGTGTTCTTTTTCCTGATTTAACTGAATTAAAAGGTGCTGTCTTTTCTGAAGTTACCATTAATCGCTATATCCATGCAGAACTTCAACATGAGGATTTTCAAGTTAACACAACGCATACTACAAGTTTAGCTACATCTTCTGAAGGGGAACGTAAACGTGCGCTTTTAAATCATATTTTAGCAGGAGATGCTCCAAAATATTTGATTTTAGATAATGTTTTTGATTGTTTAGATACTGCGGCACAGAAAAGCGTTGTAACCCAGTTTACAGCACTTAGTAGCAAAACACAAATTGTACAAATAGCGACCCGAATACGCGATTTTTTACCGTTTATAACAAAGAAGTATCAATTAGATGCTCAAGGAAGACTTGTTCCATTTAATTTAGGACAAATAGGTTTGGAAGGGTTAGATACTTACTTTATCAATGCTTTACCTAAACCCTACAAGGAAGTTCCAAAATACGAAAGTCCACTAATTGCATTGAATAATGTATCTGTAAATTATTTGGAGAGGCCAATTTTAAAAGCTATTCATTGGAAAATAAAACCAGGTGAATTTTGGCAACTTATAGGCCCTAATGGCTCGGGGAAAAGTACATTGTTAACCTTAATATCTGGAGACAACCCTAAGGGATATCAACAAGACATGACTTTGTTTGGCATTAAGAAAGGCACAGGAGAATCGGTCTGGGATATTAAAAAACATATAGGGTTTTACACCTCGGATATGTTGATAGGGTTTAAGCGAAAAGATTCTGTACGGCGTATGATTGTATCTGGATTTGTAGATTCTATAGGGCTTTATCAAGTACCAACCGATAAGCAAATTGCCATTGCCAACTCTTGGTTAGCTCTTTTAAAATTGTCCCATTTGGCGCATGAAAGTTTTCAATTTTTATCAAATGGGCATAAACGTTTGGTGTTAATTGCTAGGGCTATGGTAAAACAACCCGCATTATTAATATTAGATGAGCCCACAAATGGATTGGATGATTATGATGCAAAACTATTTGGAGCGCTTATCAATAAAATTGCTGCAACAGGCAAAACAGCCATTATTTATGTATCACACCGTCCAGAAGAATATATAACTCCAAATTATATTTACGAGTTAAGCTCTCAACAGACAGGATCTGTTGGTAGAGTGTTATAGATTTAACTTTATTTTTTTAAGTTAAAGCCTTATTTATTGCTTTACACTTCACAAATCGTAATCCCATTTAGTGTTTAGTCGTCTTCTTGTTGATTTTCGAAAGCGCCTATATCTGCATGCGCTCCAACACTTCTTTTTCTCATTAAGGCATCAACAGGTATAGGGTCTCGTGTGTAAGTTTTAGCAGAATCTAATAAACTGCTTTCTAATGTAGGGGTTAAATTGTTTTTAGAAATATCTTCAAAAGGATAATCTTCTAGAGCATCAGTAATGCTATTATTAGCAAAAGTGATAAGCTTTTCATCGCTTATAGAAAATGTTTTTTGAGTGGTATTGGCTATGAAATTATTGTAAAAGATATTGTTTACACTTTTGGTCGTATTAAAACGTAATGCATTCCCTTTGGTATTAAAGATGGTATTATGCAAAATTCTATAGCTTTTGTTTGGAAGTGGGTTACGATCTCCAACATGAATGGCATTCATTTGACAGTTTGAAATGGTATTGCTGTAAATTAGGTTGTCGAAGCCTAATACGTGTAAGGCATTACCAGTACCTCCATGTATGCGATTAGAGTAAATTTTACCTGTAGTTCCTGGATTAATCATTAAACCTGCTTGGTGAGGCCCTGCATTTAAAAGCCCGTAATTTTTAATAGTGTTATTATAAATTTCGCAATCTTCAATAGCACCACCAACTTGAATGCCATCCCAGCCTGTATTCTCAACACTATTATTAAAAACACGTACGCCTGTTAGATCGGCTTGATAGAGCTTTTCTCCTGGACATGCCTCGTTGCTAAAACCAACTTCCCATTTAGAGCCACCTATATACATGCCTTCTCCGTGTACATCGTAGACATGATTATGGTGAATTTTTGTGTTTTTTTGAATGTAATTACCTCTGTTAGCACTGCCATCACAAACAGGTCGTGTTACAACCCAAATGCCCACACCAACTCCTGTAATGCTAAGGTGATCTATTTCTAGATCACTTACTTTTTGATAGGCTCTTACGCCATGCGAGCCATCTTTAATTTCAATACCATAAGTTGCATTAGGTGTTCCTGTTCCTGTAAGTCTTATAAAAGAGCTATTTCGAATGCGTATAGCTTCGGGTTTACTAGATAGATCAAGTATTGCTATGCCATCACAGTTTGTAAAGATATAGGGTAAATTGGCTTCACCATGAAAGTTTTTAATATCTATTGTTTTGCGTTGTCCGCCCTTTATACCTATAACCGCTCCTGGTGGTAGTTTTAATTGCGCATTATCTAAAGTTGTAACATCAGTTTCTAGTATATAATCGCAAGTACTACACGCTACGGGTAAATACTGGCATGAATTATCTGCATAGGTTGCATTTTCATCAAAATTAGTAGCATAGCGGTCTACGCATGCGCTACTATTAGTCTCTGGTGGAGATACCTCTTTTGGTGGATCTGTAGTTGTATCTGCATCTGCATCATTACTACAGCTTGAGCTAGTAAAAAATAATGCACTTAATATTATAGTATAAGTTGCAGAATAGAAAATATGAGATATTTTTTTCATTGGCCTTATTTTATAATTTAAAATTGAGATGCTAATTTCTAGTTGTATCTGGTTTTGCGACATAGAAGCCTAGAGAACGCATTCTTTATTTTTTTGTAAATAAGCAACTATAATCTATGCCTAAGATAGTAAATTCAATTTTAAGAAAAAATGCAATACTATCAGTGTTTCACTTAAAAAAGAGGGAGGCTCCTAAAAAATAGAGGACCTTAAGGTTTCTGGTTAAGGGGTGTGTGGCTCTAGAAGTGCTCATTTGGGGTACAGAAGGTTTGCGATGACCTTATTTGATCTTAGAAAGTGTTTTTAAACTAGTTGTAACCCATAATTAACCTGTGTTTAGCTTAAGTTTATTTAGAGTACACTCTGTTTTCTTGTTCGGCGACTCTTATAAATGTAGTGCGTTTAGTAAGTTCTTTAAGTCTTCCTGCTCCAACATAGGTACAGCTACTTCTTAAACCTCCCAAAATGTCTAAAACAGTGGTATTCACTTGGCCTCGATAAGGTACTTCAACAGCTTTTCCTTCACTAGCTCTATACTCGGCCACACCGCCAGCATGCTTGTCCATAGCAGTAGCAGAACTCATACCATAGAATTTCTTAAATACCTTTCCATCTTTTTCAATGCGATCCCCGCCGCTTTCATCGTGTCCTGCCAGCATACCACCTAACATCACAAAATCGGCGCCAGCACCAAAGGCTTTGGCTACATCGCCAGGAATGGCACAGCCTCCATCACTAATAATTTGTCCACCTAAACCATGTGCTGCGTCTGCACACTCTATAATAGCCGATAATTGAGGGTAGCCTACACCTGTTTTTATACGCGTTGTACACACCGATCCAGGACCTATGCCTACTTTTACAATATCTGCGCCAGACAGTAACAATTCTTCTACCATTTCGCCAGTAACAACATTACCTGCGATAATAGTTTTATTAGGGTAAGCAGTTCTGGTTTGTTTTACAAAATCGGCAAAGTGTTCAGAATAACCATTGGCCACATCAATACAAATAAATTGCAAATTAGGATTCGCACTTAGCAGTGCCTCTAACTTTTTAGCATCTTGAAGTCCAATACCTGTACTAACGGCAATATACTGTTCTATGCCTTTGGGAGCGGTATCTAGAAATGCTTGCCATTGTGCAAGGCTATAATGTTTATGAATAGCAGTAAATAGTTGTTGTTTAAAGAGGGCTTTGGCCATATTAAAAGTACCCACTGTATCCATATTGGCCGCCATAATGGGGATGCCAGACCATTCGCAGTTACTGTGTAGAAATTTGAAATTTCTTTCTAAACTAACTTCTTTTCTGCTTTTTAAGGTAGAGCGTTTAGGGCGAATCATAACGTCTTTAAATCCTAATTTTATATCGTATTCTATGCGCATGCTGTTATGGCTTTTGTTTCATTAAATGTAACTTTTTTTTATCAGTAATACTTAGTATAATGTTAAGTTTAACACGATGTGTTTTAGAACTATGAAAAAGAGCACAACGAAGCATTTAAAGGGGCGTATTTTATCATATTACCATTTAACCCGTATTCAAAGACATTGTTTCACTGTAACATAAAGTTTCTAACTTTAAGGAGCAGCA